>JAYEGR010000032.1:12169-16901 GCA_034659175.1 Thermodesulfobacteriota bacterium
CCGATTCTAGACATCCAGCCGTGACAGTTAGCCGGGTTTCCTTGCTGAAGCGTATGTCCTTTTGGTTTATTCAGAATGGTCTGAATAAAAACATTTTTGATATCATTATCAGATCCTCCACTGCGCAGGATGGCCTTTAAATCGGTTTCCCTGTCAACCAGGAGGCAGGAACGAAGTCCCCCTTCCGATGTAAGACGCAACCGGTTACATTTATCGCAGAAGCGGTGGCTGATGGGACTGATGAAACCAAGAGCGCCGGCCGCTCCATCGAATCGATATACCCTTGCAGGGCCTTCCATTGATCCGGCCTTTACAGGGATGAGACGGCCCAGGGATTCAAGCCTTTTCTTTATTTCCTCCGTGGGCATATACCTCTCCCTGGTCCAGGATGTTTTTTCCCCGATCGGCATGAATTCAATGAACCTCACCTGAAACGGTTCGTCAATCGATAACCTGCCGAAATCAAGAAGCTCATCATCATTCACACCCCTCATGACAACCATGTTGATCTTAACAGGTTGAAAGCCCTGTTCTTTCACGTCCTTAATCCCGGACCAGACTTTTGAGAACAGATCCACGCCTGCAATCTGCTTAAAACGATCAGGTTTAAGTGTATCCAGGCTGATATTAAGCTTTCTGATCCCTGCCTTATAAAGGTCCCTGGAAAAATCGGTCAGATACGTACCGTTTGTGGTAAGACGAATATCGTTAAGGCCCGGGATCAGCGTAAGTCTTCTTATAAAAGAAAGAACGTTCCGCCTGACCAGGGGTTCGCCTCCGGTAAGCCGAACTTTGTTGATCCCCATCCGAACGGCAATAGATACAACCCGCAGAAGTTCCTCATATGTCAGCAGTTCGCCAAAGGCAAGTTTAGCGCGGCCATCCCTGGGGGTACAATAGATGCAGCGCAGGTTGCACCGGTCAGTCAAGGAAATCCTGAGATAGGTGATGGATCTCTTAAACGAGTCCAGCAGCTGATTCTCCCGGTCCGGAAATTTATCCTGCTGCATTTTTCAGCGCTGTTTTTAACGCACGAGAGTGAACTTTTCCTGCAAAATGAACAGGACTTTTTCCGGTCACAGGATCAAAACCACTCGGGTCGGCATGACAGAGGAACTGCACTTTGAGTCCCATATCCTGGACGGCCTGATCCGCGTCAAGTCCAATAATTTGGGGAATTACTTCCCATGTTACTCCGCATGAAGCGCCGCGAATTACATTTAAGGCTGCAATTCGACCGTGTTCCACTTTAACGTCAAATTCCGGCAGGCCGAACTGTTCTCCATAGGCGCCCAGACCCTGGGTCCGTCCAAGTCCGCATCACGTAAAGGGAGTAATTGCCCCTGGTATCCTGGTTCCTGAAGCAATGACAGGTATTCCCTTGTCCCGGCAAATCCTGACCAGATATTCGCAAAGGTCGGGGTGTTTCATGAAACAGAGCACAAGATCGGCTGAAAAATCGGCTGAAATATAATTTTCCGGTTCATCTATCAACTCCGGAAATGAATCGTTTATATTTACGACCCGGGCAATCTCAACTCCTTTGCCGTAATCTTTCAGGCCCTTGATTTTCTTTTCACCGGACTCATGCTGCTGAAACACAACAATTCTAGTCTGAGAATGAGAATGTGTGGATAAGAGATTGGAATAAAGAGAATTTGGTGTTTCCATCAGAAAGGATCGAAAATCTCAATGGGTGGTCAGGTTAATTCCAGGGTCTTCCAGATAGGGGAGAAAAAGTGAAAGCTCCTTTTCCACTACATTCCTTACACCTTCAACCTTTTCGTACGGGATGCCTAGGAAAAGGGCAATATCATCGATCCCTCTCCCGTTACCGAAATGTTGCTCGGCAATGATAATTTTTATGAATTCATTGACAACCGTGTTTTTCAATTCGCCATTCATCCAGGTCAACGCCCGGCCTGCCTGATCAAGGGTGCTTCCCTTGCTGATTTCATTATGAAGTGTATCAAAAGCTCTCTCAAAATACATATCATCCTCTACCGACAGAAGATTATTATGAGTATTGGTTTGTTTGTAACCCATTCAATTCCTCCGGATTGTTCCAGCTATTTTCCGGCATCAAGCCGAATATTTACATCCTGATAATGGATGGAGCTCAAATAACTTCCCATCCCTTATCGGTTTCTACATGGTGAACATTTACCTTATATGGTAAAAAATATATTTTGCTGTTTTTTTATTGCCAATTACTCGCTAACTCGCTTTCGGGATGGTATAAAATATGCTGGTGATTATTAAATAAAAAATTACAATTTTTATTTTCCAGTAAGCATGGAAAAGATATCAGAAAAATCAAATACAGCCAAGATGAAATTCAGGAATATGTCAAATCTGATTCGTTTTATTGTAAGTTTTGGCGCTATCGGAGCTATTGTTTACCTTTTCAGGGACCATTTGCCTGCGGTCGCGGCCAACCTGACGGCAATGATACCTTTATATTTTTTCATTTCCCTTGCCCTCTTTTTTATAGGCCTGATTTTTATTGCAGTTCGGCTCAGACTCGTTTTAGGGGTACATGATATCAGGCTTTCTTTGAGAGAATCATATTATATGAACCTGATAGCCCTGTTTTTCAACAATGTGCTGCCTTCGAGTCTGGGCGGGGAAGCTGTAAAGGCATATTATATTTACAAACAGTCAAATGGGAAAAAGGAATCTTTCGGAGGGGTTATAGTGGACCGGTTAATCGGGCTCATAACCCTGGTCTTGATTGGTGTTTTTGCCATCCTTCTGTTTGAGCAAGGCCTTGAATCGCCCAAGATTATTTACAGTGTCATAATAATGTGTGTAATAACAATAACAATTACCCTTCTATTTTTCAATGACCTGATTATGAAAACAGTGTGCAGCGTCCATGTTCCGCTCCTGCCCGTTCACTTTGTGGATAAACTCAAGGAAGTTTACACGGCAATGCATTTTTATCGGAAACATAAGGGACTGCTCGGAGGAGCAATAGCTCTTTCCATCATGGCCCAGTGCTTTTTTGTTTTTACTTACTTTCTGCTTGCCAAAAGTCTTGCAATCGACATCCCGGTTATTTTCTTTGCCTTTTTCGTGCCTGTCATCGCAATCCTTACATTAGCCCCATCCGTCAACGGGGTTGGAGTGAGGGAAGCTACATATCTGTTTTACGTGACGGAATTCACAACTGCCGACAAGGCGCTGGCGCTCTCACTTCTGACAACATTTGAAATTATTTTGATCGGCATTATAGGAGGGGTCTTTTATGCATTCTGCGGAGGCCTCTCGTCAAAATCCTAGCTCTATGTGCATAGACGAAGAATTGCCTCGACTTTTGCGGACCCGCATTCTAGGTGGTGTGGGGAGGAGAAAAACTGAAGTGTACCCGATTGGACCCCTCATGATTCTTTTAGCATCCTACTTATTTTCTCCCTGATTACTGCAAAAATTTCTTGAATTGGGTGTTCGCTTTATGCCTTGTTGCTGTCCTGGATAATTGATTCTAAAAGTTGTACAGCTTTCTGTGGAGCATCAAACTTTGCCATTTCGTTTTGCATCCGTTTTGCATTTTTCCTGTAAGTATTGATTGCAAACACTTTGTTTACAGCGCTTTTTATTTGTTTGGGTGTTGGATTGTTTTTCCTTAAGTTGATGCCAACCTTCGAAAATTCCACTCTCGCTGAAACTTCCATTTTATCTTCTGTGGCTCCGGCAACAATCAAAGGAATACCATAAGACAATGCATTCTGCACACCTCCATAGCCACCGTTAGTAATCATTAAGTCTACATAGAGTAATAGGTTAGCAAAGGGAATAAAGTCGCTTGTAAAGGTGTTGGCTGGAATATTGTTTAACTGTCCATCACTCACAGGTACAGCAATAATATACACATCTTCGTTTTGTAATGCTTCAATCGCAGGTTTGATGAGATTATCAATATTTCTGGCAATCGTACCTTGATTGATTAGAATTACTTTTTTTTCATTGCTGATGATTTTTGGCCACCATTCGGGCGGCTCAAAATTTGAGTCTACACTCAATGGGATGTGCCCTATGAAATGAACATGTTTTGGTAGGTCGGGGAGAGTATATTCAAATTGTGGGAAGGTAGGTTGCATAACCATTGCTGATCGATCCCAACCCTCTTTTTGGAAAAATCCTTTGTATGGAGGCAATCCAAATTGATTCCTTATCTGATTACAATACTTTTTAAGAGGCCGGCTGCCAATTTTATATACAATGAATCTCAATAAACTTTCTTTCAATTTGCTGAAAATCGATTTGCCCGGCAAAAGACCAAGGCCTTGGGGTGGTAAGTAACTGCTGGGATAAAGCAAAGGAAAAACATTCACCATCACAAAAGGTGGTCCACCCAGCTCGGTTACAAACAAAGCCCAGTTTCTAAATGAATCTCCAATGATGGCATCAGCTTTAAACTTTTTGAGTACATCTTCTATCTGTTGGACGTAAAATGGTACAGGAGCAAAAACCCAATGTTTGAAGTAAAATAACAGCATAAGTACTCCTTTGAGTTTTTTTAGTTCGGGGAAAAAATCGTAAAGCTCCGTTTTGCCACGATCGTACTTTTGATGCATCAGTATAAACTCCGCACCTGTATTTTCTACCTTTTCTTTAAATGCTCTTCCATTAATCCATTTTACAGTGTGCCCGGATTTTACCAATTCTCTGGCAATTGGAATTATCGGAATCACATGCCCGCATGAGGGATTCGTAATTATAAGATATT
>JAYEGR010000033.1:0-16541 GCA_034659175.1 Thermodesulfobacteriota bacterium
ATTCAACTGCTTTGTTTCAGGCGGGGTAGAAGTCCCGGTATCTTGTTGTATATTTCGGCCACTGTGTCTGCGTCAAGATGGCGGGCCGGACGTGCCTCCAGTTCAGCCATGTACCGAAGTCCGTTTTCAATAACCGTGTCATGCATGGTTTTGGTCTCAAACCGGTAAGGCTGCGACACAAGGCCCGCCCGTACCGGTTTTCTGGTATAACGAGTAAAAAGACGATGGCTGGTTGCCATTACCTTTTTGACCATCTCCACCGCCTCGCCGGCTGTCTCCCGGTCAATGACGGGTGATTGGAGGCAATGTTTGATAAACCCTATATGTTCGTTGTCCAGCACGGCCTGCACCGGGCAGAATGTATTGGTTCGATCAAGCAGTCCGAATGAGTAATGGATATACTGAGCGCCGCTCATGGCCATGTAGAGATGGGTATAGAGTTTTTCAAAAGTCGCCTGCATGCCGGGAGTCTGGGCATTGCTCACACCTGAACTTGAATAACAGGGGAGTTTGTAATAACGGGCAAGCTGGGCGCAGTCATTGTTATACTGGTTGAATTCAGGACAGCCATAGAGGTCATAAAGATCATCAAGGCGGGCCCGGACTGCCACGCTGCCATACAAAACCGGGGTTCCGGGCCGGATCAACTGGGTCAGAGTAATTCCGGTCAGGATTTCGGCATTGATCTGGGCCACCATGCCTGTCTCTTGAATAGGGGCGGATGAGCCGCCCTGCGGGGAGGATGAAATCACAACAGGCAGCCCTGTCTTTTCCACAATGTCAAAGACCTTGTCCGCGGTATCGTCAACCAGTTGCAAGGGACTTTTAAAAACACACGCGATAAAGGAAATCAGCGGATTTTCCTGCAATTTGTCAGGACCACCTGCAATGATTTCGGCCATTTGTATTACATCCTTCAGGCTTTCCAGCCTGGTCAGGCCGGCCTGAACATGCTTGGTGATATTGTTTAAGCTTGCAAAAAATTTGTTTACATCGTGATTGGCCTCATTTACATCCTGGTCCTGGATATTGACCGGGCGGATAAAAAAATCAAGATGCTCCAGTTGTTCACATAAATGAGCAGCCCTGCAGAGCAGCTCGGCGCTGCCACGCTTTTTAGTGAATACGGGAAGTTTTTGGATTACCGAATCGTCGGAGCGGCTGACGTATTCTTCCATTTCGGTATCAAGCCAGATATTGGTCTCAGAGCCTGAACCGAAATAGACCCTGGGCACTTCGGCGTTAATTTCCAACCGGTTTGCAGGATTTCTTGCCCCAAGAATTATCCGTGAGGGCGCTTTTTTTAAAGAATCAGTAATCAACTCCGGCGGGAACTGAACTCTCCAGCAGGAGGAGTTTGTTTCCTCTTCCTGCCACACCGTTGCCCCGTGTTGTTTAAAAAGATCAGCGGCACGCCGGTTATAGCACCAGATGCCTGGGTCGGCCAGGATCGCCATTGAGACGGCGTGAAGCCTGCTGATCTGGTCATGACTAAGCCGTTCATGCGGCTTAACAATGACGCCTTTTCGAAAATCGTTCATTTATTTCCTCATTTGGTATTTCGCCAGAACCTTGCGTATTTGCGGCAGTGGCGGTCCTTGCCCATTATGGCTTCAGCGGTTTTAACAGCGCCCATAAGATCCGTATCCAGTACGTTCAGGATCGCTGCGTCAAGGCCGGCAAAAATTGCCAAATGCAGAAAGGCGGTATTGAACACTTTTCTTTCAGGCAGGCCGAAAGAGACATTGGATACGGCCATTACGCTGCGCGCTTTTGGGAATTCCTTTTTTAAGGCACGGATGGTTTCCAGGGTGACCATACCGTTTTTGACATCAGTTGCGACAGGGAGCACAAGGGGATCGAAAAACAGGTTTTCCAGGCCGACTTGATATTTGTCGCATATGTCTGCGATTTTGGAACAGGCGGCGACCCGTGCGTTTACAGTGACTGGAATGCCCTTTTCATCCATTGCCAGGCCGACAAGTGGCTGGCCGTATTTTTCGGCCAGGGGCACAACCGCATTAAGGTTCTTATCCGAGCCTTTGGTTGAATTGATAAGGCAGGGTCTTCCTGCCCTGGCGGCAAGTCCTTCCGCGAGAACATCAGAATCAGCGCTGTCTATGCACAACGGCGTTTCCAACTCTTTCTGGATCGTGGTTACAGCCCAGTTCATGGAGTCAATTTCATCCTGTTGGCCGCCGCTGCCGGTACCGACATTCACATCCAGAAAATCTGCCTTGGCCTCGGACTGTATCCGGGCCAGTTCCAGTAATTTATCCCTGTCCCTGGTTTGGATAATTTTTTTTACCGATGGAATGGTCGCATTAATTTTTTCAGCAATGGTGATCATAAATTTTCCTCTATCTAGACTCCTCTGAATGTAATCGTTCTCAGGCGCCCCATATGTGCGTGATCAGGACAATCAGCTATAGTCCGCCTATGCTGGTTGTCCTGATCGCACCCCAAGGGCACTTCCGTTGGGCGCGTGCAGATAGGGTGACTGTGGACGATTACCCTTACTCCATAATAAAGGGGCGTATTGCCGGGATATCTTTTTTGATCGAGGTTCGGATCTCTTTGGACAGAATATTTTTTGCCGGCGATTCTAAAACGCTGCGGACATAAGCCGTGGCACGCCGGCACGTATCCTGGCCGCCTCGGGCCTGCCACTGTTCACGTGTGTCCCGGTCGCTCAGTTGCGGTTTGTAGTGCTCTGTGCGCATATATTTGCGGGTATGGCGTGAAGAAACAAAATGGCCGCCCGGCCCCACTTTTTTGATTTCATCCATGGACAGTGTCCTGTCGTTTACTTCAATGCCTTCCACGGCCCGCATCACCATTCCCAGTATCTCGTTATCCACTACCAGTTTGTCGTATGAAGCGGTCATGCAGAATTCTACAAATCCGGCTGCATCGTGAATAAAATTTGCTCCGGCAAGAGCAACCAGGGTTGAGGTGATTGCGGATTCATATCCAGCCTGGGCATCAATGGTTTTAGAATCAGTCATGCCCGCGGTCGCGTAAAAGGGCAGCCGGTAAAACTGTGCCATCTGGGCTGCGCCCGCATTCATCAATCCCATTTCCACGGCCCCTGCCAGGTATTTCATATCCCTCAAATCGGTAATTGACGAGATACAGCCATATATGGAAGGGCATCCTGGATTAGCAAGCTGGGTCATAATGATTCCGGCCAGGGTGTCCACATTCTGGACCACAAGGTTTCCGGCCAGGGTGATGGGCGCAGTGGCTCCACATAGAGGTTCCGCGGGCACCACAATCGGAATATTATTTTTTGCCGCCTCAACAGCAAGTTCACCATAACTCTGGTCCAGCTTGAACGGACTGATCGGGCAGGCAACCATGGAAATAAAAGGACGCTTTCGCAACGCATCCGGCGAACCGGCGATTTTTTCCGCCATCTTGATTACATTGCGTACTCCATCTACCGTATACACGCCTCCCATGATGTGTTTGCTTGTCCTGTTCAGTCCCGCGCCGAAACGATTGACATCGATCTCCTCCACGGGAATATCTTCGGGATAAACATTGAGCATGTAAAAATGGATATTATCCAGCCCGTCAACAAGCCGGGCCATGTTCATCACATCTTTAAGCTTTGCCCTTCTTGATTCGCTGCTGCCGGGATCCTGTACATTTAATGCAGTGCCGCCGGTGCCCATATAGACCCTGTTCCCGCCTATTTCAAGATCCAGTTCGCCTGACTCATCGCGACCGCAGAGAGTAATTGTCGCAGGCGCAGTGGAAAGCAGGCTTTTTACCAGTCCGCGATTCATTTTCACGATATTTTGTTTTTTGTCCATCAAGGTTGCACCGGCTTTAAGAAAGCCGGCCAGGGCTGCGGGATAATTCACCTGCACGCCGACTTCTTCAAATACCTGCATGGATGCATCATGGATTTTTTGAATATCATGTTTAGAGAGCGGGGTATATCGGCCGCCGGCCAACCCTTTTCTAGTTTTTATTTTCATAGTTTTTTTTAAGTTATCAGTTACCTTCCTGCACTGCTGTCCGTCTTGCGATACAATCCTTTTTCGCGCACCTGAGGCAGGGGTTTTTTGAGTGTTTTACAGGCGTTTCAGCATGATCGTAAATTCCAAAAACCGCTGAAATGGATTTTCGGGGATTCATAAGGCAGGTCTTGCCCAATTTGACTCCCGCGGTTTCATTGTCCACAAGTGAGAATAGAATCTCCTGCTCAGTAACCGGCCAATCACAGTAGCCGGGGCTGAAACGCAATCCCACTTCCTGTTCCTCGTTTAAAAATTCACATGCGATCTGGTTTTGGAATTGTTCCGCCAGGTGTTCAACCGCACAGGAGCCAAGAGCGTCGGCAACACAGGCATTGGCCAATTCTCCTTTCTGCATGAGATGGTTGATCGTAATCTCAATTTTACGCCCTACAGTAGCGACAAAGACTACGGCTCTGTTGGCGCCTTTCAGGGATCGGGCCATTTTGCGGCTATGGAAAGTAGCGTGGTGTCCGAGAGTTACATCGTCTTGTTTGATTTCTGAAATCTCATGGACTTTAAAGCTTACCCGTGGATGGATCTGGGGGGCCAGACTTTTCTGCATAGTGTCCAGCCTGATCCGGGTGGAGCGGGGCACCTTGCCGTTTTTTCTGCCAAGCAGTCTTTCGCAGAAATCAATATTAAAGGCAGGGTGATAGGTGATTAATGGTGGTTCCTCTCCTGGTAGAGGAAGAGAAATTTGACTTTTTCCAGTAGTTACATGTAATGCCTTGCAGGTATTCTTCATAATTTTTTTATGAATACAGACCTCGTTAAAATATTGGTTCATCGCGGATTACCGGGGTAATCCACTTGAACTTAGCGCCCTACAGGCGAGCTGTTGAGCTGTTAAGCTCAACAGCATTATCTAAATGGTGTCACTTTTTTGTATTGCATCCGGTATTATGATTTCTCAGTAATAGGTAGCATGCCGTCTTCCGTGTTGATAATTTTCAAACCAGCTACAAATTTGTCCAGCCCGGTTTCAAGTTCCAGCAAAGCATCATCCGGCAATCGCAATAAGACGTCAGTGAGAGCGCCCTGGGCCGGTCGTGGCGCCTTTGCCAGCAATTCCATTCCTTTTTCGGTCAAATAAAGCTGTACAATCCGTTGATCATTGTGGCTGCGGTCCCTGTGGACAAGTCCTTTGTACTGCAACTTGTCCAGCATATTGCTGGAGGTTGACCGATGAATGGACAAAACTGTTGCCAGCCCGGAAACAGTAAGTCCCGGTTCATTGAATAACTCCCACAACATCCACAACTGGGCAGCGGAAAGTCCTGATTCCTTTTCAACCCATCTGGAGTGGGCCTGGGCGGAACGAAAGATGATGCGCAAATTTTTCAGAATGGCCTGGAACCTGGCAAATCTTGGATCATCTTCCTTGTCCTGTTTCTGCATATGCGGCTGGTTGTCTGTCATTTTTTGTGCTTGTTCACGTCCTTTCGGGGGAGTAAAGAAACTGAATAATTCCGCACCGCTTTTACGGACGCCGTATCCGCGCCACTCATGAATTTTTATATGCCTTAGTCCTTGAGAAAAAATGTTACCAATGATTAAGTATTATATAATATTGTATTGCTCAATAACATATTGCGCAATATTTGACAACTATAAAGGTAAATTTTTGCAGGCAAGCTGGCCGCAGGCGGCTGAGATGTCCTCGCCACGGCTGTTTCGGATGATGACCGTGTAGCCTGCTTTATGGAGGATTTCCCGGAATGTCTCAACACGTTCTGGTGATGGTTTGAGAAAGGGGAGGGGGGGTGTTTCATTAAAGGGGATCAGGTTGATTTTGCACCTGATGTTGCGCAGTTTTTTTGCAAGAATAGCTGCCTCGGAAGGCGAGTCGTTTACATCCTTTAAAAGGACATATTCGATCATGATTCTCCTTCTTTTGGGAAGCGGGAACATTTGACACGCCTCGAACAGGTCGTTAAGAGGATATTTTTTGTTTACAGGCATCAGCCGGTCGCGTGTCTTATCATCAACCGCATGTAGTGAGATTGCCAGGTTGACGGTGGAATGGCGGCCCAGTTTTTCAATCTGAGGGATAAGGCCGCAGGTAGAGACAGTGATCCTCCGGCTTGAAAAATCAAGCCCCCTCTGATCCATGAGAATGTCTAATGCGGAAAGCAGGTTGGAAAGGTTTGCCAGCGGTTCTCCCATGCCCATGAACACCAGGTTGTTGAGGCTGCCCATCTCTTTGCCGGTTATGTATTCAATGGCCGCGCAGACCTGATTCACCATTTCGGACGGGTTCAGGTTTCTTTTAAATCCCATGGTCCCGGTCAGGCAGAAAGTGCATCCCATACCACATCCGACCTGTGATGAAACACAAAGCGTATTTCGATCTTGTTCAGGGATCAATACGCTTTCGATCAAAGCTCCGTCACTGAGACGGAAGGCGAATTTTACCGTACCGTCTTTTGATTTTTCAACAGCGGATGGGGTAAATAGGCTTATTTGAGCTTTTTGGTCCAGCGAGTCCCGGAGTTCTAAGGAAAGGTCGGTCATCTGGGAAAAAGAGGTGATGCCCGGACGGTAAAGCCATGAGAATATCTGCCTGGCCCGGAAAGACTTGAGTCCCATTTCCCGAACAAAAGCGGTCAACTCCTCAAGAGTGAAATTTTTCAGATCCGGTTTGTTGTTGAATAAAGGGGGCATGGAAAAATGGCTGATGCTGAGCAGCTCAGAAATTGCAGGGGTCATTGATCAGGTTGGCGGGGAAGGCTGTGTTCACCGATTGGACCATGGTGGTAGGGTGTAAATACAAAAAAGAGTAAATATTCGGCAGCACTCCACAGGAAGGCGATCAGGCTGCCCAGCATACCTAAGTATAGCTGATCAGCCTGCTCACCTCCCTGTGAAGCGCTGCCAAACATTTACAATTTGGTAGTTTTAGCTATTTTCCGGCATCAGGCCGAATATTTACAAAAAAGTTACATAGAACAAAACGTCCATTTCGGTGTCAATAGGCTGTAGTAGGGCAGACAAAGGAGTCTGCCCTACTACAGCCTATTGACCTGGATTTTTTTGGTAGGTCTTAATTTCCCATTTTTGCCTTTAACGCAGCCAGTTTATCATGTACCCCGGCCGAGGCGGTTGTTGTTCCCAACTGCTCAAATTCCTTATCAAGCGAATCCCCGCCGCTGAATGAATCCGCCATTTCCTTGGCGGCATCCGCTTCTAATCCGGATCTCTCCGCCTTTGCTTTAAGGCGTGCCATCAGGTCGTCCGGACTGCTGTCCTTGCTCATATTGGCCTTGGCCTGGTAAATCTGTTTCTTGACTTCAGCCGCACGGCTCTGAGCGATTATAAAATCCTTGTTACGTTTGAATTCAGCAAGTTCATCTTCCATTTTGGAGATGTCCTGTTTAAGTGAGTCAACACTGGTGCGCTGGGTCTGCCACTGCCCATCAAGCGCCGCCGCCTTCTGCTCATGTTCGCTGCTCCGGTTCAGGGCTTTTACCGCCAGTTCTTCCCTGCCCGCCTTTAGAGCTGATTCAGCTTTTTGTTCCCACTGGAGCTGATCAGCCTTATCTTTTTGAATAAGACTTTTAGTCTGCCTCTCGGTGGCAATACACTGCATAACGGATTTTTTTGCCTCTTTTATCTGCTTTTCCTTATCGCGAATAGCCTGTTCAAGCATGAGTTCAGGCTTTTCCAGCTTATCAACAACCTTGTTTACTTTTGCCTGTCCGACTTTGAATATTCTTGAAAATATACTCATTTTTTTCACCTTCCAAACAACTCACCCCTTTTGGGGCGGGTCTCATTTGTGGAATCATAATAGCAAAGAACTTGAATACAAATGTTAGCCGATGTATTCCGCCAGCAGTTCTTCCGCCCTGTCAACAGCCAGTTCCAGAGAGTCAAAGACCGACAGGAGTTCCTCGTCATTAAGGTTGCCTGTCACACGGCTTTCCACCAGTACGAGCCTGATGTCATCCGGATTCGTGCTGTCTATCCCGAAACTTACAGGAAGAATTTTGGTGTTCATGTCAAGGAGTTTGAAACAAAAATCCTTGTCTGCAAATGCGCTGACATTGCCGAGATCCACCTCAAAGAACATATTGTTGCCGTCGATATTGATAAATACCGGCAGTTCTTCTTCCCTGGTAATTTTGTAAATAAATTCTCCAACCTTTTCCACCACAAAATCGTGAAGTTCGAGAAATTCGTCGAACTTGTCATATCTGTGTGTGGCAATAGTTATTTCGTTGCTCATAAGAGTGACCTCCGTTTTTAGGAATAGAAAGGAAATAAATTGAACAAAATTCCATCTCATCTTCAGGCCATCTTTGGCTGGCTTTCAATCACAAAATCCTCAACGTAGCTCTGCTACGCCTGCGGTTTTGTTCAATCAAGCCAGCCAAATCTAACCTAAAGCTGAGCGTAATTTTGCTCAATTTATTTCCTCTCTGTTCCTAATTTTATTGGTTCAGTATATCATTTTCAATTGATTCAAAATCACGTCTGTTTTCAGCAAGCATGATCAGCTTGTCGTCCTGTTTGATGACCACTTTTTTGGCTGGATTCAAAATGGGTTTACCTTGCCTGATAATGCCGATCACCTGCAGATTTGCGGGGTGCTTGAGCACGGCCACCTGGATATCGAAAACTGTGTGACCCTGCAAGGTGGTGTCAAAGATATAGAACTGACTGCCCACGGTGTTGCTTACTATCTGCTGAATGATGTCATGAACGCCGGGATACAGAAACTCCTGGACCATGAGGCAGTCGGTTATTCCCTCGGTTGAAACAATACCATCGACCATGGAGCGTTTCATCATGGGAATGTTATTACTGCTGACCATTTCTACGACTACTTTGATGGGCCTGCCTATTTCCCGTTCAATAAGTTCAATTATCGTGGCGGTTGCAAAGTTTTTGGCATCGGATTGAGGATTCATCGGGTCAACGGCAAGGACAAACACCCCTTTGCATTTCGAGACATTAGCGTTAACCAGAACGTCTTCCCTGATGGGGTCGCCTTTTACAAAGCGGATGTTTTTTTTAACAAGATCCTCGGGCAGTTCGGTTAAATTGTCTGTGATGAGTACAAAAACGGAATCAGTGTAATCCGGATGCAGTTTAAGTTCTGTAACAAGGGCCAGGATTTTGTCTGTGCCTGGATTGTTGCAGATTATTATGTGATTTTTTTCTTTGATTTTCACAAGTCCCCTTTTTTTTCTGGTCAACTCATTAATTACCGAATCAGCAACAACACCTACCAGGTAGCCGACAACACCGATTCCAACAAGCATACAGGGGAAGGATACCAGGAAACGGCCGACTGAAGAGTGGGGGTAGTAATCACCGTACCCGACGGTCGTCATGGTGACCATTGCCCACCAGATCCCGTCATAAAGTGACAGGCCTTCCTGCACCTTTGTTTCGGCAAGATAGAAAAGTAAACCAAAGAAAAGATTCAGGCAGACCACCAGCATGATGACCTTGATTAACCGGAATCGTAACAGTGTACTTTTAAAAAATTTTTTCCATAAATGCAGTATTATAGGCATTAAGGGTTCGCTCAAAAATAAATTTAAATTTTCAGGTGTCGAGGCGCCCGCATGGCAAGGCGCGAGGAGGGCGAATAGCAGGGACTATTTAACCGACGAGCAACGCAGCCATGCGTGATGGATCGACGCATGAAAATGTGAAGTTATTTTTGAACGAGCCCTAATCAACAGACTCATGAATCCGGTTCATGATTTCGGTTCCCTGGTTGATTATATCTTTAATCACATCCTCGGCGCGCACACTTCCCTGCTCATCCTCCCACCCCAATTCCTGCCATTGGATAGCCTTGTCAGCTATCTCAAGAATTTCGTCCCAGACCGTGCCCAGGAGCAGGTCGAACTGCCAGCCTGTCTCGTTTCTGCCGAATCGGTTTTCGTTGATAAAGCTCATGAATACAATTTCAACCGGGTCCATGTCCCTGTAATCAGCTACAGCCACCCGGAGGTCGTCCCATTGCTCATTATTTAGAAAATTGCGCCATTCGGTTTCATTTTTAAATTCGTCACAGGATGCAAACGCGAATTCTCCTGTTTCAAGGTCAACCGCGGAAAAGATGTCAAACGTTTTTAAGAATTCTTTGTACCGTGTCATGAACAGGGACAGGGCTGCTTTTCCGTTTACAGTCTGTTCGTACCGCTCGTTATCGATTATACCGATATAATCCTTTGTGAGAAGCCATTCCAGAACAGGTTCAAGGTCGGTGTCGTCCTCATCCAGGAGGAGCGTAAATGTGTGCGATTCGGTGACCATGTAGTCAAGGAGATACAACCCTGCATATTGTTTTTTTTGCTCTTCAGAGATTGTAAATTGTTTACGAGTCATGACAAGATTACCTTGGTGGTTCTAGCTATTCTCCGGCATCAAGCCGAATATTTACGGTTTTTGGGAGGGGTTATCTAAAAAAATGCGGCGTTTACCAGGAGCGCGATGACAATTGCCATTCCTCCTTCTATGAGCGCTGCGCCCCAGTTCCGGTCACGGCTTATTTCTTCATCCAGGAGAGAGCCGGGCAGCATGATTTTGTCCAACAGGTACCTGCACGTCACGAGAAAGAAAATACTTATTACAAACCATACTGCAAAGCCAGGCAGAGAGTCGTAGCGCATGATATATCCCGACAAAAGAATGGAGCTTGCGACCAGGCTCATTCCAAAGGCTACGCCTGCGGATACATTATCCTTTTCTATCTCATCGTGAAGGCAGAAACGGGTTGTTTTTTGATATATAGAACCGTAAAGCACAAACGCCAATTGGCCGCAGGCGAAAAATATAAGGGTAGATGTGATACCCACGGCCAGGCCGTTGCCCTCGCCGGACAGAGCTGCCTTGATGATGAAAGCGGAACCGATAAAGGCGCCGCATTCAACTGCCCCGGTTCCCACATTCCGGTCAGTGATCAGCTCCTTTACGCTGTCAAACTTGGGGAGCAGTATTTTTTGATTTACTATACGGGCAATCTGGAGAAGCGCGATTCCGATTCCACCCCATAGTATGGTGTCCATTATATCCGCGTATGTGGAATTGGAGGCGTGCGCTGCTTCGGAAGGGTCCGTGGACAGCACACCCCACATGATAATTCCCAGTCCGAACAGGTAGCCGGCAAATGAAACAGCCACCGCCTTATTGTCAATTTCCGTAAGCTCCCTGTTCAGATCGTATGGCGCAAGCATTTCGTCGACTTTTTTCCCAACAAAAAGTATTAGCAGTATAATCAGCAGATAGGCTGCTGATTGTGGCTGGAAAAGGTCCAAAATCGGTCTAAAATCTATCATGTCTGTGAGTAATTCAATCATGGAAAACTCCCGAATTTATAATAAAATTTGGTAACTGCTACAGAGACAGCTATTCAATTTCTCTGCACAACTGACATTTCACTCGCTATTCATCATTCATAATTCATCACTCATCATTCAAAACCCCTTATTTCCCTCTGGATGATCCGCCGCTGCGACCGAATCCTCCCGAACGTACCGATGGTCTTGACGGTCTGCTTGTTGCGCTTGTTGTTCTCGTACTTGCTGTGCGGCCGAATCCGCCTTTGCTGACGGTTTTTGATGGATTTCGTGTTTGGAAGCTTTTTTGGGATACAGTCGGATTTTTTAGGGGCGCCTTGATGCTTGATGCCGATCGGCCTGCATTGGGCGATGCGGCCTTGCCTTTTATAGAACTGCCGGACGCCGATTTCATGTTGGATGATCTGGTTGCGTTGGCGGTTTTTGAACGGTAAGACTGGGGCTGCGCTGTATTATAGGAAGAATATCCCTGAGGGTAATGGCCATAGCCGAAAGGCGACATGAAAAGTCCGTGCGGCCGGAACAGGTACCCGAGAATCAGCATGTCCATTATGCCGAAATGGCTGTGATAATAGTGATTGTTGCCGTATACCTGCTTATTGCCCTGGATTTCCATCTGGGCCTTGTCATCACCTGTTTTCTCGATATCAATGGTTGCCAGCTCCTGGGTCTCCCCCGGCGTCGGCTCGGTGGTCAGAGAAAAGCCCTTGACCTTGTCATTTCCGTATTCGTCAACGGAAATGTAATCTACCTTGCCGTCCTCGTTCAGGTCTAAGTTGTTAAGCCTTTCTTTTTTTGAATTTATCAGCTTTTCCAGCTCCTCGGCATCCTTGGCCTTTTTGACCAGTTCGCCGACAGCCTTTAAATCAAGCCCGTCCCCGGCTGTGCTGCTGATATTTTGCACAGTGACGTCGTAATGGGCCTTTTCAGGCGAGGATGAAAAAAGAAAACTCGCGACCCCGACGAAAAGAAAAACCCCGGCAAGGATCATCATTGTCCGTTCTTTCAAAATATACCTCCGGTTATTGAATTATGAATTATGAATAGTAGTTTCCTTTATTCGTAATTTTTAATTTTTTTTCCATGCGGTGAGATAATAATCATAGAGTCTGGTATCGGCAAGCATATTTATGTCGTCAGATTCTGTGAAAAGTTGATTTTTCCCGAATTGAATTGACGCCTTGACAAGTTCAGGCGTCAGATATCGGGTCATTACTTCAAAATTATCTATGTTTTCAAGTAGTCGCCTTATTTTTTCTTTGGAATACAAATTATTCCTGCCGCCGATCCACCAGCCCCATTCTCCGAAAGAGGGTATATTGTCGTGATACGGGACTACTGCAAGACCGCTTTGGGTCATTGTCCTGCCGATACACAAAAATGCCTCTTTGGCGTGAACCGGCGACGTAGACTGCTGCACCATTATTCCGTCTGCGATGAGTTTTTTGGCAACATGGTGATAAAATACCGTTGAATAGAGTTTTGTAAGTTCAGGCGTGCTCGGGTCCGGAAAATCCATGATTATGATATCATACATTCCTGAAATTTGTTCCACGAATCCGGCCGCATCCATGTTGATTATCTTAATTTCAACCGATTCTTCGGTGCTGCGCTGAAATCTTGTCCTTTGATCAGGCACAAGAAGGCGCTCTTCTCCGGATTCCAGAAGAGCGTGATTGGTTAGAATAGTCAGCCTGGAATTTGCCAGGCTGTTATTGTTCAGTTTTGTAAAATAGCTGTTTTCCCGTGCAAGTCGGGTCATCATCGGATCGATATCACATAGAACAACGGATTCTACGTCCTGATATTTCAGCACTTCACGCAATGCCATGCCGTCGCCGCCGCCCAGGATCAGAACGTTTTTATGCCGCGGAGCAATCGCAAATGCCGGGTGGACAAGGTTTTCGTGGTATATAAACTCATCAGCTCCGCTGAACTGGAGATGTCCATTGATATAGCAATTGATGTCACTGGACCTGGATTCAGTGATCACGATATGCTGATACGGAGTGGTCTTTGAAAATACTATTCTGTCCCGGTACAACCATTGTTCTGCATGACTGGTCCAATTTTTGGCCATGACAAGACCATAGGAAAGGGCGATAAGGCAGCAGACGGTAATAAATGAGAGCCTTATTCTCCATTTGGCAAGCCTGCGGAAATAATAAAGCGTAAACCCTCCAACCGTCACGTTCAGAATGCCTAAAACAAATGCGGATTCAATCAGGGTAAAAAATTTGGGAAGCAGGAAGACCCAGACCAGCGCGCCGCAAAGGGCGCCGATATAGTCCATTTTAAGGACCCCGCCCAGATTCATCTTGAGTTCACTTGTGTATGCCTGGTTTATACGGATGAGAAGTGGGATCTCAAAACCTATAAGAAGTCCGATTGTGCTTATGAATGCATACTGTACCAGGATATAATAATTCTGGTATGCGCCGAATGTGTACATCATTGCAATGGGACCGAATCCCCCGATCAGCCCCAGGATTATCTCGGCAAGGATGAATTTGTCGATAAGCCGTTTTTCTTTTAAATATTTCTGTGCATCCGATCCAATGCCCATAAAGAACATCATCACGCCGATTATAATAGCCCACTGCCTGACCGAATTGCCGAGCAGGTCGGACGCGACCCGGCTCATGGTATATTCATACGCCAGCCCGCATCCGCCCATCACGAACATGCTGATATAGATTACAATGCTTTCTTTGTTCAAGGTTCAGGGTTCAGGGTTCAAAGGTTCATCTAACCCAGATAAACTGGAAATTTTAAAGGTACTGGATAAGTACCTTAACAGCTGCGTGTAACTATTTAAAATAATTTCACCTTTTTAATTTCTTGCCATAAAAAACAAGAAAATTACCACTAAGGTACTAAGGGCTCGCTCGGGGAAGGCTGAGATTAAGGAATATCCATAACAAGTTTCATGCCTTCGTAAACTTCGGCAAACCTGTCTTTCGTGAGGCTGCCGATCTTTTCTTTGAGGCTGACCTTATCCACGGTTTTTATTTGTGTCATATTAACTACCGATCTTTTGGGAAGATTTGCTTCTCCTTTTCGCAGGATCACATTGCCTGGCAGTTCGCCAAATTTCAAAGTTGACGTAATTGCCACCACAATAACCGTATTCAATTTACTGTCGTTCAGCAGGTCATTTTGAACCACAAGCCCAGGGCGTCTGACCATTGGTTCGGAGCCTTTTGCGGGTGAAAAATCTACCCAATAAACAGAACCTTTCCGTATTACCATTCTTGCCCCTCTTCAGTTCCCAATCCTTCAAACCACTTGGCGCAGCTAAGCTGTTCTTTTCTTATTGATTCGTCTGAAAAGGCCCGGTCGTAAGCATCCTTGATATGTCGGTTTCTTTCCGATATGAGCTTTTCCCTGAGTACCGTGGAGATAAATTTGCTTCTGGATAGCCCCCTTTTCTTACTGATGTCATCGATCATCGTTACTAATTCTTTCGGAATACTAATGGCAACCTTTTGAGTATGCATATTTTATATACCTCCATTGTAGGATAATATATAAATACCATAGGTGGAGATGGTTGTCAACCCTGGCTACCAACGTAAGTAAATATTCGGCAGCACTCCACAGGAAGGCGATCAGGCTGCCCAGCATACCTAAGTATAGCTGATCAGCCTGCTCACCTCCCTGTGAAGCGCTGCCAAACATTTACTTTTTTGGTGTTTCTAACTATTTTCCGGCATCAAGTCGAATATTTACCAACGTAAGGCGGGACAGCCTGTAAATTCAACCAGTTAGCAACTCCTCAAATTTTGCTTGATTTTGGAATTGCCATAAAGCCAAAATGGCGGAAAGTGTCCCGCTTTAAGTTGGTAGCCAAAAGAAGCGATCCGGCATAGCACATCTTCCCCTGTTTGAGAAGACCCAGGTTTTGCAGGGTTACTTTCGCAGACAAAACCGGCGTAATCCTGCAAAGGCGGATGCAGCATACCAGAATCATCAACGCCGATCTAAATACGCCCGCCCAGCGAATTGGCAAAGGCACAGATTTCACGGCCCAGATGTGCTGTTCCGGAAAGTTTCAATTCCAGTGACAGGCCTTCACCAACCGCAATCAGCGCCTGCAATTCATCCAGTGTCTTAATCCGTTCCCACATATTCAATTCACCATTCCCGTTTCTCTTTTTCTGCACGGTCTCTTTTCTGAACAAAAAATTACAGTTCCAGTTTCATATAGGCATTCCGGATCTCTTCCGGCTGAATACAAAGATAATCCAAGGTTTGTTTTTGGCTTGAGTGGTTGAACATGACCATCAACTCGGGAATAGAGGCATTAAGTTGAACCCGCTGATGAAAACCAAAGGTTTTTCTTAATGTGTGGCTGCCGTAATTTCCTTTCAGATTGATTGCACGGCACCAGGACTTGACCAGCCGGTTTACTGAAGGCACGGTCAGAACATTCCCGCGCTGGCTGAAAAAAAGCTTGGCATCGTCAGGGTAGGTTGCTGAGGCCATCAAAGTCTGAATAGCCTCTGCCGCTGTCTTGTTCAGGGTAATCCGCCGCTCCTTACCGGTCTTTTTTTCTTTCAGGGTGAATTCTCCGCCGACTTTAAGGGAGCGCACCTGGCCTGCCGTGATCCGAAGCAGATCAGAGGCACGCAGGTTGGTGTTGATGCCCAGGGTAAACAGGCAAAGGTTGCGCGGATTATCGGCAAGCAGCTTTTTGATGGATTTAATATCCTGTAGCTTGCGGATTGGCTCGACCTTGATGGTCGAATTTTTTTTCGGATGGTTAGGATTTTTTATAACCATATTTTTATCCATCTTGGATCAAGATTTGTGCCGGAAAAATTAAGCTAACTTTTAATATTATTTAACTTGAAGTTGGCAAGCAATCAAGAAGAAAACATGAGGGCAGGGTGATAAAATGAGATAACAGCTTGTTTTTGTGGGAATTGAGGGAAAAACCAACTTGCCAACTTTTTTACATTAGTTAGCAAGTTGACTCAAAAAAATTATTCACTCAGGGAGATTCTTTGTTAAGTCGTTCGCTATTCTAAAGTTACGATTGTGGCACTTTGCGGATAAGCAGGTGTTACGTTGCGCGACCATTGGCACGGATTTGCCGTTCTTGTTGCACCTTCCGTGCATTGCTGATTTTGCGGCATGATTATTGCTAGCTGGCCAGTTATCTTTTTTTTCTTAGCCGGTAATTTCA
>JAYEGR010000034.1:0-31730 GCA_034659175.1 Thermodesulfobacteriota bacterium
ATCCTTGTGATCGCCCCTACGAACAAATAATATAATTACAGCCTAACAGCTCGCCCGCAGGGCGCAAAGTACGTTATGATCAAAATCCGTTATAATTCGCCGGTAATCCTGACATTCTCTCTTGTCTGCATCTGTGCAATGGCGGCAAGCAGTTTTACCGGGGGAAACAGCACGGAATTTCTTTTTGTATCCTATCCCGGATTCAGTTTTTCAGACCTGCTTTGCTATTTTCGGCTTATCTCACACGTAGCAGGTCATGCCGACTGGAAACACCTTGCCGGCAACCTCTCCATCATCCTGCTCATCGGGCCGCTTCTTGAAGAAAAATACGGGTCGGGAACGCTTCTGGAAATGTTTTTTTATACCGCGCTTGTAACCGGCATACTGAACTCCCTTTTTTTCCAGGCAGGGCTGATGGGCGCAAGCGGGATTGTGTTCATGCTGATCCTTCTTGCCTCTTTTGCAAATTTCAAGGCAGGAGAACTGCCTCTTACATTTATTCTGATTGGAGTTCTCTACCTTGGCAGTGAAGTGATTATCGCCTTTTCCGATGACAACGTTTCTCAGTTTGCACATATCCTGGGAGGAGTGTGCGGCGCGGTTTTTGGATTTCTAAGAATGAGGAAACAATGATAAACATTAAAACAGACGGACATGTGCACACACGTTACTGCAACCACGCAACCGGCGAAATGGATGAATATGCCCAGGCGGCTGTTAAGCTGGGACTCGATAAAATCGTGTTTCTGGAACACTGTGAGACCCGAATTAATTATTTCGAATCCACCTGGGTCTCGAAAGATGATTTCAAACTTTTTTTTAAAGAAGGTGAAAGGCTCAAGAAAAAATATTCAGGTCTGCTCAAGATCGGTCTGGGAGTGGAAGTCGGATACAACCCTAAATGTGTCCGGGAAATAATAGAATTCCTGGACTGTTACGAATGGGACAGGATAGGGATTTCCTATCATTTTCTCGAGGCCGATGACGGTCAGCATATAAACATGGTAAGCAGGAGAAAAACAAACCTGGATGCTCTGGAGCGAATTGGAATAGATAAGGTAATCTCCACATATTACCAGGATCTGAACGAGGCAGTAGAACTCCTGCCAGGAACAGTGCTCTGTCATCTCGATGCAGTGCTCCGCCATTACCCTGGCCCACTCCAGCTTACCGACGAACATAACAAAATGATAAGAGACCTGCTTTTGAGCGTGAAAAGGGAAAAAATGGCCCTTGAGGTAAACACATCAGGCTTTAAACTGAGAAACGAGCCGTTCCCGACCGTGTCATTGCTTAAGGAGGCAGTGAAATTAGGCATCCCGCTGGCCCCAGGCTCTGATGCGCATAGACCCGAGGATGTAGGCAGGTGCTTTGACAGACTGCCTGACCTTTTGTAATTGCACAATGCCGATCATGCGACAATCACTCTTTCCGGATTCTCCCTTCCCGGACGAAAAAAATAAGGCGGCTGACTACCTGGGGGAATTAAATCCCTCCCAGTGCAAGGCCGTTACCTCCATCAAGGGCCCTGTTCTGGTTATTGCCGGCGCCGGAACAGGCAAGACACGGACACTGGTTCACAGGACGGCTCATCTTGTGCGGACAGGAATTCCGCCCGAGAACATCCTGCTCCTCACTTTTACCAGAAAGGCGGCCCAGGAAATGATCTGCCGGGCAAGCCTCTTGATGGACGAATCATGCCGCAAAGTGGCGGGCGGCACTTTCCATGCAACAGCCAACATGCTTCTCAGGCGGTTCGGACATCATCTAGGGTTTGAACGAAATTTCACGATCCTTGACCGCCCGGATGCCGAAGGCATTATAAGTCTCTTAAAATCATCCCTGGACCTGTCCGGCGCGGGCAAACGTTTTCCTTCCAAACGGGTGATCATGGACATCTTCAGTAAATCAGTCAATAAATCAACGTCAATCGACGAACTCATTGACAGGCGATATTCCCATTTGATTCTTTACCTTGACGATCTGCATCTTATCGGAAAACATTACAAAAAATACAAGATGGAACACGGGCTCATGGATTATGACGATCTGCTCGTGAACTGGCAGCGGCTTCTTGCAGAGATTCCGGAGGTCAGGGAGGCCATTTCAAACAGATTTACCCACATCATGGTGGATGAATACCAGGACACCAACCTGATTCAGGCCGACATTATCCGGCTTACCGCCGCCCCGCTCAACAACGTTATGGTCGTAGGGGATGACTCACAGTCCATATACAGTTTCCGAGGGGCTGATTTCCGTAATATCATGGACTTCCCAAGGATCTTTCCGGATGTGAAACTGATCAAGCTGGAGGAAAATTACCGTTCCAGCCAGGCAATTCTCACTGTAACCAATTCGATCATTGAAAACGCATCTGAAAAATATACAAAAAAACTGTTCAGCCGAATAGAAGGCGGGATAAAACCCACAATTTATTCAGCCTCCAATGAAACAACGCAGGCCCGATACGTGATTGGAAAGATAGAAGACCTGGTAAATGAGGGTGTCCCGCTCACTGAAATCGCGGTTCTTTTCCGATCCGGGTTTCATTCGTATAGACTTGAAATGGAGCTTATAAGCAATCAGATCAACTTTGAAAAACGGGGCGGGATGAAACTGACGGAATCAGCGCATATAAAGGATGTTCTCTCTTTTTTAAGGGTTCTGTCCAACCCTGGGGACAATATTTCCTGGAACCGGATACTGCTCATGCTGGACAAGGTGGGGCCCAAGACAGCCGGAAAAGTCCTTTGGAATATCAAGGCCGCCGATGATCCGTTTGACGCGCTTTTAAACTATCCCGCGGGCAAAAGTTGGAAACAGGGCCTTAACAACCTGGCAAAGATGCTCCTTTCCCTTAAACAACCGGAAATCGCGCCCACGGCCCTGTTAGACAGGGTGATGGTTTACTATGACCCGATATTCAAAAAAATATTTCACGACGATTATCCGCGCAGAAGCCGTGATCTTGAACAGCTCGGAATAATACTGGCCGGTTACCATGATCTCCAGTCATTTATTGATGATACAACACTTGATCCGCCTGAAAACATCGGGAACCCCGGAGACCCGCATTCCAACTTTACTGACAGGCTCGTGCTCTCGACAATTCATTCGGCCAAGGGCCTTGAATGGGACACCGTATTTGTTATTCACCTGGCAGAGGGTAAATTCCCCTCTGTCCATGCATTACTTTCAGATCAACTGGAAGAGGAAAGACGCCTGATGTACGTTGCCGCGACCAGGGCAAAACACCGCCTTTTCTTTACATATCCCAGAGAAGGAATATCCGCTGATTTCACGGCCGCGAACAATACAATCTCCCCTTTTTTAAACGAAATACCCACAGGCCTTGTCAATTCCCCCTCCATTCGCTCTTACAAGGGCCACGCTTTTCCACGGGAAAAAACCGGCTTTCAAGAGAAAATACCCAAGGCCGTTAAACAGACCATGGGGCATACATCGTTTTATCCGGGAATGAAGGTCAGACATCCATTTTTCGGAGAAGGGTCTATCAAGGCCGTAAAAGACCCGAAAACCGTGGAAGTCTATTTCCCGAGGCACGGCAAAAAAACCCTGCGCACCGACTACACCAAACTGGAAATTCTGGAATAAAGGTTCAGGGATTCAGAGGTTCAAGGTTTATTTGATCGGAATTTTTCCATGTCCATTCCCAAACCATGAACATAGAGCGCCGGTCATTCATCACTCATAATTCATCATTCGTCATTCGTCATGAACTACCGGGAAGCATGGTCATTCCTCGACAATCTGCAGTTTTTTAAGATCAAACTGGGTCTGGAGAGCATGACCCGGTTTCTGGACGGATTGGGCCGTCCCCAGGAAAATCTGAGGTTTGTACATGTGGCTGGAACCAACGGCAAGGGCTCGGTATGTATCACATTGCTTACCATGCTTGTTGCGGCCGGTTACAAGGTTGCTCTATACACCTCACCTCATTTGAATTCAGTCAGGGAACGATTCAGGATCAATAATTCCTATATCTCCAAAAAAGAGTTTGCCCGCACTGCCGGCAAAATTATAAATATTCTGGACGGCCGCCGAATTACCTACTTCGAGTTTACCACGGCCATTGCAATGTTATGGTTTGCCGAAATGAAGGCCGACCTGGCCATCCTTGAGGTCGGGATGGGAGGCAGGCTGGACGCGACAAACGTTATTTGCCCGCTTACTTCCATTATCACGAACGTGTCCATGGATCATGAGGCATATCTGGGCAATACACTTCAAGCAGTGGCAGGTGAAAAGGCGGGAATCATCAAAACAGGCGTGCCTGTTATTTCAGGAGCTGCTGATGATGCAAGTCTTGAGGTGATTGAAAGGACCTGCCGGCAAAAAAAAGCCCCTCTCTATCTCATGGGAAGGAATTTTTTCAAAGAGACTGAATCCGATAAAAGCTGGACTTACCGAGGAATCGGTGACTCCGGACAGGTTATAAAAAACCTTTCATGCAATCTGAAAGGAGAATACCAGGTCGGCAACTCGGCAATAGCCCTGGCCGGACTTGAAATACTTAGCGATTCCGGTTTCAGTGTAAACGAAACCGCAATCAGGCAAGGTCTGAACCATGTGAAATGGCCGGGCCGTCTGGAATATTTCAATCTGCCCGAAGCATCCTCTGATCAGGATGGGGAAAAAATAACGCCCCTGCGCCAATACTTGATTGACGGGGCCCACAATCCGGCAGGTGTGATAAGCCTTAAAAAGGCCCTTGAAACAGATTTCTCCTTTAAGAATCTGGTAATGGTCTGGGCAAGCATGGCTGACAAGGACATTTTAAAAAACCTTTCCATAATCGTCCCAATCTGCCGGAATATAATCATGACAAGGCCAAAGGGGGAAAGATCGGCAGAGCTTTCCGCACTCCGTAAAGCCGTTCCTGAAAAATATCTGGATCGCGTCATCTGCATCTCGTCTATAAACAGGGCACTGGACAAGGCCTGTAAACTTACGACTCCGGATGATCTCATCTGCATCGCAGGATCCCTCTATCTTGTCGGCGAGGCAAGGACCCTGCTGTCAGGAGAAGTGACAACATGAGACGGGACAAAAATTCAGACTTTTTTTTTGATGGTGTTGACGAAGCGGTCATCAGGCAGGAACGGGCAAAGGCTCGCGAATTAAGAAAAAGCCGTTGGTGGAAAAACAAAATCGCAAAAGGGGAATGCCATTACTGCGGGAAAAAAATCCCGCAGGCTGAACTCACAATGGATCACATTGTCCCGCTTTCCAGGGGAGGCAGGAGCGTAAAGACCAACATGGTTCCAACCTGCAAGGCATGCAATACCCAAAAAAAGACCATGCTTCCTATGGAGTGGGAAGGGTGGAATGATGAATGATGAATATTGAAAAGGTTCAGCGTCAGGTACTAACCCTTCATTGATATCATTATAAATTTCTATCAGATTTCCTCTCAATTCATCCAAAGTTCTTCCTTTATCTTGTCGGCGAGGCAAGGGCCATGCTGTCAGGAAAAGTAACGTGAATGGCAGGAGGAATGGAAAAGCCGGGAAATATTCCTTTTTGACACAGATCGACAATGTGTATAAATTGCAAACTGATTACACCTTATTCAAGGAGGCAAAGATGAGAACCAACATCGTAGTTGATGACAACTTAATGGCGGAAGCATTAAAATTAAGTAACATTAAAACAAAAAGAGGCGTTGTCGATAAGGCTCTAAAACTACTTGTCCAAGTCAAAAAGCAAGAAGCCATTCGGGAACTTAGAGGCAAATTAAACTGGCAAGGAAATTTGTCCGAAATGAGGATTGATTAATGGTTCTAGTCGATTCCTCCGTATGGATAAATTACTTTAATGGAAATACTACATGGCAAACAGAAATTCTTGACCAAATGCTATTGCAAATCCCTCTGTTTACAGGGGATCTGATATTAACTGAAGTATTGCAAGGATTTAGAAAAGTTAATGAATACAATAAAGCCAAAGAAATTATGAGCATATTGTCTTGTAAACAAATGGTCGGGTACGAACTTGCCATTAAAAGTGCTGAAAATTATAGAAAATTAAGAAAAAAAGGGGTTACCGTTAGAAAAACAATTGATGTAATCAAATGAGGGCAAAATTATGAAAATGCACAAGAGGTGCGTCCTTTTTACGCTGATTTATGGCAACATAAGACAAAGAGCGGTCCCCTCTTTTTTATTTGACAAAAAAAGTATTAATATGTATAAATACATAGAATATATTTGGAGGAATCTATGGCTCAATTACACTGTTATATACCTGACGAAGTTGCTGAACAGCTCCATAAGAAAGCCAAGCATGCCCATCTCTCTGTATCAAAATACTTGGCCAATCTGGTAAAAAAGGAAATTGATAAGCAATGGCCTGAAGGTTATTTCGATATTTTTGGTTCTTGGGAAGGAAAACCGCTTAAACGTTCTAATCAGGGTGAATATGAAAAACGTTTGGAGTTTAAATAATTGTATTTACTTGATAGTAATGTGTGTATTCATTTACTCAACGAAAGACACCCTGAAATAGAACGGCATTTTCGTTCACGTTCGCCTGCCGAAATAGCTCTATGCAGTATTGTCAAAGCAGAATTAATCTTTGGGGCACGGCATAGTCAGAGGGTTGAAGCTAACCTGCAACGATTAAAACTATTCTTTGGGCCACTGGCAAGCTTGCCGTTTGATGATCGTTGTGCGGAAGAATACGGGCAAATTCGGGCTGATTTGACAAGACAAGGTAAGCTGATTGGGCCAAATGACATGCTGATCGCAGCCATTGCCCGTGCCTATGATGCAATTCTGATAACTCACAACACAAATGAATTTAGCCGCATTACAGGTATCAGGATGGAGGATTGGGAAGGCTGATACTGTCAAGTATTATTCACCTGTTGAACTGAACCGCTATCACGGGAAAACCCGTGCTGCCTCTTAAATTTTCGTTTCCCCACCTTTTATACACCAAACAAATTTCCTCTTTTCTTTTTTATCCTTATCTCCAAAGGAAGACCATAACGGTTATCCATAATCTATATGGAGATTTGGCTATGACTAAGGGATATCATCATAGCTTTTGCGACTATTTATCCATGTATCGGAAAAAACAAAGTTTCTGAGATATCATTAAACAATGACCCACGAAATCACATACCCTGAAAATCTTCCTATCACCGGATCAAAAGATGAGATAATTGCGGCCATCCGTGAGCATCAGGTTGTCATTATTGCCGGAGAAACCGGTTCAGGAAAGACGACCCAGTTGCCCAAGATGTGCCTTGAGGCGGGCCGGGGCAAAAAACGGATGATCGGATGCACCCAGCCGCGGCGTCTTGCAGCGACTTCGGTTACGGCGCGAGTGGCATCCGAACTGGGCAAAAAAAATGAACACCTTGTGGGGTATAAAATCCGTTTCAAAGACAAAACAACAAGGTCCACCAGGATAAAATTCATGACGGACGGCATCCTCCTGGCTGAGACCAGGATGGACCGTTCACTTCGCGCCTATGATACGATTATTATCGATGAAGCGCATGAACGAAGTCTTAATATCGACTTTCTCCTGGGAATATTTAAACTCCTGCTTTGCAGGCGAAAAGATCTGAAACTTATTATTACGTCCGCCACCATTGATACGGAAAAATTTTCCAGGTGTTTTGATAATGCCCCGATAATCGAAATTTCCGGCCGCACCTATCCGATTGATGTAGTATATCGCCATGCGCTTGGGGAAAATGATACGGACAGAGACGAGTCATACGTTGATGAGGCAATAAAAGCGATCTTTGAAATAATGCGAACAAACCATTACGGCGATATCCTGGTCTTTATGCCCACTGAACGTGACATTTTGGAAACAGTTGAAGAAGTCGCAAAAATTGACCTGAATAATACTCTTGTACTGCCTTTATTCGGAAGACAGTCCGGTGGTGATCAGAATCGGATTTACAGGCCTTTCAATGGCCGGAAGATAGTGGTTGCAACCAATGTGGCAGAGACATCGATCACCGTGCCGGGAATCAGGTACGTGGTTGACACCGGGCTTGCCCGGATATCCATCTACAATGTCAGGGCCAGGACCGCCAAACTCCCGGTCAGGCCGATCTCACGCGCTGCCTGTGACCAGCGGAAAGGACGATGCGGCAGGGTGGGCCCTGGAATCTGCATCAGGCTGTATGAAGAAGAGGATTACCTGAAACGGCCGGAACATACCACGCCTGAGATCCAGCGTTCCAATCTGGCAGAGGTGATCTTGAGAATGACCTCGCTCTCCCTGGGAAATCCAAAGGAATTCCCGTTTGTTGACCCGCCTTCTCCACGGGCGATCAAGGATGGTTTTAATCTTTTAACGGAACTCGGAGCTATAAACTTAAAAAAAAGTCTGACAAAAATCGGCGGGCTTTTGGCCCGCCTGCCGCTTGATCCCAGAATTTCCCGAATGATTGTTGAGGCGAGAAACAATAATGCCGTGCGCGAGGTAATAATCATAGGAGCCGCCTTAAGCATCAGGGACCCGCGTGTAAGGCCGGCCGGAAAAGAGGCTGAGGCGGACCGGGCCCACGCCCGGTTTAAAGAAGGCTCTTCTGATTTTCTCACATATCTTAAAATATGGGACACCTTTCACGCCACACTGGAAAAGGTGGGCAGCCGGTCCAAAATACGGAAATTTTGTAAGAGTCATTACCTGTCGTACCAGCGAATGCGGGAATGGAAAGACATTTACGAACATATCCTGCTGATTCTTGACCAGGAAGGCGGTTTCGGCCTGAACCGGGAATCGGCAAATTATGACTCTGTCCACAAATCGCTCTTAAGCGGTAACCTTAGAAACATTGCTTTAAAGCGTGAAAAAAATATCTACCAGGGCGGACACCAAAAGGAACTCATGATCTTTCCAGGGTCAGGCCTGTTCGGAAAATCAGGCAAATGGATTATGGCGGCCGAACTGGTGGAGACTTCAAGGCTCTATGCCAGGACAGTCGCATCCATTAAGCCGGAATGGATCGAGCCGTTGGCGCGTGGCCTGTGCCGTTCTTCCTATTCAGACCCGCATTGGGAAAAAAAGCAAGGCCGGGTGATTGCCAAAGAAAAGGTCACCCTGTTCGGTCTTGTGATTGTTGCAAACCGCAAGGTCAATTACGGCAGGATCAAACCGGATGAAGCAAGGGGGATTTTCATACAAACCGCGCTGATTGAATTTGAACTTAACGGAATATATAAATTCCTTGATCATAATAAAAAAATCATCGCCAACCTGGAAGAGCTGGAAGACAGGGTGAGACGCCGTGATATCCTGGTAGACGAATACCGGCTCCAGCTTTTTTACGAAAAAAGATTGCCGCAGGATGTGTTTGACCAGGCGGGCCTGAACCGATTTCTGAAAAAGGCAGGAAATCATGAATATCTAATGATGTCCGAGGCCGATATCTTAAATCGAGCGCCGGATGATGGACATCTGAGCGATTTTCCGAAAACGCTCCGTTTAGGCGATGCTCTTTTAAAACTTTCGTACAGGTTTGAACCAGGGTCAAAAGAAGACGGTGTGAGTCTCCTTGTTCCAATGGATCTTGCGACTCACCTGGACCCGGGGTTCTTTGCATGGCTGACGCCAGGCCTTCTTAGGGAAAAGGTCGCATTTCTGCTTAAAGGACTGCCCAAGGCAGTTCGAAAACGACTGATTCCCATTCCACGGACAATAGATAAACTGCTCTCCGAGGTTGCCCCGTATCAGGATTCTCTCTACCAGAGTCTGGAACGTGCGATTTTAAGAAATTTTCAAATCAGGATTGCCAGGTCCCAATGGCCTGATGATTCACTCCCTGATCATCTCAAGATGCGGTACTGCCTGGTGGATGAATCCGGAAATATTGTCGGGGCTGGTCGAGATTTGAAAAAACTGACAGGATCTCCGCCCTCAAAGGCGCTCACATCCCAGCTTGTTGAACTTAAAAAAAAGTGGGAGAAAGAGGCCCTATCGTCATGGGATTTCAAGGACCTGCCTGGAAAAATCCCGGTTCATGCCGCTGACAGGTCATTAAAAGGATTTGTATTTCCCGGACTTGTGGCTGATAATAACAAAACAATTGCACTAAGACTCTTTACATCGGAAAGAAAGGCAAGGGCCGCGACCAGGCAGGGACTGGTTGTACTTTATGGACTAAAGTTTGAAAACCAGATAAAGGGACTCAAACGGACTCATCTGCTCCCTTCACATCTCTGGGCGCTTTACCAGGGGATCGGTTCCCACAGCCGGTTAAACAAAGATCTGATCATATTTTCCCTGGAAGAGATATTTTCCACACGGAACGGGCTGATTCCTTCTGAAAATGAATTTTTGACACGAATATCAAAAATAAAGGATGCCGGACTTATATCGGAAATCAATAAAAGGGCCGACATGACGCTTAATGTGCTGATACAAAGAAGAAAAACCCTTGATCAAGTGACCAGGTTCGAGTCAATGGCACAAAAAACAAAAAAAGGGTTGGAGAAATTTGCAGAGTATCGAAGACAGATTGATCTGATTATTCCGCCGGACTTTTTGAAAAAATTTGATACTGACCGGCTCTCTCATGTGGCGCGATATCTAAAGGCATTAAGGATCAGGATCGAACGGGCCCACGTGGCGCCGGCAAAAGATGATACCAAAGCGGCCATGGTAACTCCACATGAGGTCAGGCTGAAATCTCTTAAAGATGATGAAGTCTCATCAATACAGGAAAAACAGGTAGAGGAATACAAACAAATGATAGAAGAATTCAAGGTCTCACTCTTTGCCCAGGAATTAAAAACAGCCTTCCCGGTTTCCGCCAAACGGCTGGAGAATAAGTGGGAGCAAGTCAAGAAAATGATGAGTGATGAATGATGAATAGCAACAACGAACAAAAAGACGGGAATGAAAATAATAAATATTTGGCAGCCATCATTTTCCTGTGTTAAAGGGGAGTAAAAATTTATATAATTCTAATATAATTTTTTCTGATTATAATGAATTTTGGAACCTATGACATTGATAAATCCACCCGCGAAATACAATACCGACACACTCCTGAGGCTCTTTGATTCCATACAGACCGGCCTAATTGTCATTAACAGGGAATATAGTCTTATTATGGCAAATGAGGCTGCCTTCCGGATTATCGGGAAAAAAAACGAGGACTCATCGGGAGTGTCTTGTACCTGCTTCAACCTGCTGCATAATAGGACGGAACCGTGCGAAGACTGTCCGATTAAAATAAAAGAAAGCTTTGAGTTAACACAAAAATCTCTGGCCTTGAAAATGGAAGACAACAGGGATGTTTTTGTCAGAATTTTTTATTCCAAATGGGATGACAACTTTGTTTTCACTCTCTTTGATGTTACCCAGGAGGTCGATGTTGTCCGGAAAATCGATCTGATCAGAAAAGAACTCCAAACAAAAAATGTTCTCCTGGAACACCGTCAGGAGAACACAATACAGGACCTGCATAATCTTGAATTGCTTCTGGACACCCTGCCCGAGGCCCTTGTAAGTGTTAGCGCCGCTTATGAAATTCAAAGGAAAAATAAGGCGGTTTCAGAAAATCTGCCTTTTAAAAACGCCTCAACATGTTACAAACTGATGGGTCAGGACCTGCCGTGTGAAGATTGTCCTGCTGAACCCGGCTTTGACCGGGCCGACATGAAAAAAAAAGGCCATTTCATAAACAACCGCTATTTTACTGAAACCATTATAAAGTCTCCGTTTGACGATGGCGGACTTCTTCTGTTTGCAGACACCACACGCCATATTCAACTGACCGAAAAAATTAAAAAACAAAATAAAATTCTATCAGGACTAGTGGATATCAGTGCTCAAATGCAGAAAGACACTGATCCTGAATCCGTGACCGATTTTTTTCTTCAAATATTTTTAAATGTTGTAAATTCCGATTCCGCAATTGTCATCAGTGATGACATAAGGGCCGGAAATCTAGGGTTCAGTGTACAAAAAGGAATTACGGACGAGGAGATGATTAGAACGTCCCGGGCATATCTCTCCAGGGACATCCAGAGCCGAACCACGAATATGATTCCTGAAAAATTTCTCCCATGGGAAAACGCTACCCAGGCACATCTAAAAGGCATTGACGGCAAACGTGTGGGCATTATTCTTGTTAAAGGCAAATTCAACCGAGAAGATAACGAATCGGCAAAACTGTTCTTCAAACCATTCGGTGCATACATGCACAACCAGCTTCTCAGGCAAAGGCTCGAGGAAAAAGCCGATACCGACCCTCTGACCGGGCTTTATAACCGCGGCTACCTTGACCGGGCAATCAAGGAAGAAACTGAAAAACTGAAAAAATTCAATATCTACTACTCAATCGTAACAGCAGACGTCAACCGCCTGAAAAAGGCAAATGATTCTTACGGCCATGAGGCAGGTGACAAACTGATCCTGAATGTTGCCGGCCTGCTGAAAAAAGAGGTGCGCACAGTGGACGTTGTGGCGCGGACGGGTGGGGATGAATTTGTCATCCTGCTTGCCGATTGCAATAATAAAGGGGCCAACATTTTTATTGACCGTCTGACGGAAAAAACATTTCACGAAACATACATTGAGGTCGGCGAGAACGAACGGTTTCCCGTAACCGTAAGCTTTGGGGCGGCAGGCGTCGACAAGTATAAGCCGGAGGAGTTGATCAAAGAGGCTGACCGCCTCATGTACGAGAACAAGGAGGCATTCTACGCAAAAAACAAGAACCTGCGTTATCGTTAAGGATTTTAGGCTGAAGGTAGAGGCTGAGATGAACGTCGGGTAATCAATTCGTTGCTTTTGGTTACGCGTTATGTTAAAAAAAAAGATTCGGATAGCTATTGGACTGCCATAGCAGCCTCAAAAAAATACATGCAACTTAACCCTGTATGTTTCCGTCTTTTTTTAAACATAACGATATTTGTTGAATATACGATCCGAATACGGATTCTGCGTAGCGCGGAGTTTGTATTCGGGAGAAATTTTATGTCTGAACCTATTATAGAACTTGATAAAAATATTGCGGCTCTTGTTGATATCACGGACGCGCTTTTAAGAGGCGAATTCGATCATAGCATTGCTGAAGATTTTAACGCAGAGGGAATGCTATCAACCCTGGCACAAAAAATCAATGCCATGGTCGTTAATATGAAGACTGTTAAAATGCCACTTACAAGTGCTAGAAGCCATGCGCCGGATGTGGTGGCCAGCGCTGAAAATGTTGTTCAACTTACAAAACAGTCTACAAGTGAAGTACTTGACAAAGCAGACCAACTCATGATGCTTGTCAATCAAATGGAAGCCGAATTGCCTAATCCAAAGCAGGAAACATTAACTTCCATAAAGGAAACCATCTTTGATATTGTGGCCTCACAATCTTTTCAGGATGTGGCCCGCCAGAAAATGAACGTGCTTATTAAAGATCTCAACAAAATGCGTGACTGGCTTGTTGAAACCCTGGTCGTCTTAAATATACAGAAAGATGCATCACCTGAAAACGTTCAGCAGAAAGCCGAACGTTTAAAAGAGGTAAACGAACCATCAAATACAGACAAAATAAAGCAGGATCTCGTGGATGATCTGCTGGCTGAATTCGGTTTTTAAATTCGTAATCGTTCACAGGTGCCCCATCTGCACGCGATCAGTCTGGTTCACATAGGTTTACTATAGTTCGCCAGCCTGCTAGCGCACATATGGGGCACCTGTGAACGATTACATACTGAGAAGTTTGCTCAATAGGGTACCCCCTCTGAACGGTTACTAAAATGCAGTTCCGCATCAGAAGGCCGGACGTAAATAGGAACTGCGGCAGCGGGATCTAAAAATTCCTTTGCCTTCCATTTCCGAATTCCAACCATGCCTGTTGATGCCGCTCTTGCAAAATGGATTTCAGGAAGTGCAATGGTCACAAGGCCGTTTGCAGCCTCCTTTAGGATATCCCCGTAAAGTGCGGCGCCCTCCCCTGCCACCACTGTTTTTTCAACTATCTTTTCAGCAAGCATCTCCGGTCTGATCACCATATACTCGCTAATCCTGTCAATTCGTCCCTTATTTCCTATCCTGTAAAGGGCCGCATAGACTTCTTTTTTACGAGCATCAAGAATCGGGCAGATCAGGCTATCCATGCACGTGAATTGACTGGCCAGGCCGTCAAGTGTCGGAACCCCGATTAAAACTTTTCCGGTTGCCATTGCCAGCCCTTTGGCAGTGCTCAATCCGATTCGGAGTCCGGTAAAACTGCCGGGTCCTGAACTGACGGCCAGAGCGTCGATCTGATTCCAGCCGATCTCAGCATCGCTCATCAGCCGTTCAATTCCGTTTAACAGCCGCCTTGAATGGGTAAATTTTGAGTTTAGGGAATACTCACCTATGCACAACCCATCCGAAACCAGCGCTACACTTCCACACTTTCCGGAAGTCTCAAAGGCCAGGATCACAGGTGGAATTATTGGGGAAATACCTTTCATGGGTTCAGGGTTCAGAGGTTCCGGGGTTCAAAGGTTCCGGGGTCATGGATTCAGGAGTTCAACGGATTAAAATTACGACAGAACACACAATTTCCATAGCGTAAATTTCATAACCGTTAAGAAGCACCCCCTATTTAGCAGATTTCTCCGTATGCGTTTGCCCTAGGGGTTAACCCTGAACCTCTATAGCAATTTTGTCAGCCATGGGACCACGTAGCGTGTTATGTCGTTGTAAAACACAAATACCATCAATGTAATCAATAAAACAAACCCTACGGAAGCGCACTTTTCCTGCATCTTACGAGTCAAGGGTCTGCGCCTGATGGCTTCCAGTGACAGAAACGCCAGATGCCCTCCGTCAAGAACAGGAATAGGAAACAGATTAATGATTCCAAGATTTATGCTGATAAGCGCAACAAAATACTCGAAATCGATCCAGCCGGATTTCATCTGCTGTCCCGCCATCTTGGCAATCAGGATCGGACCGCCCAGTTCGGATGCCGGGATATCCCGCTGAATCAGCTTTACAATCCCAATAACAGTCAGATAAATCATCCCGTATGTGTGCTCTGCGCCAATGACAACCGCCCTGCCAAACGACACCTTTTTATATTCCATGGCCGGAGATATACCAAGCAGCGGCTTGGTGTCCACCACTTCGCCAAACAGGTTTTTAACATCTTCAACCTTAGGTTCCCCGGTAATCTCGAGAATTTCCCCTTGCCTCCGAACATTCAAATTAATTGGATTTCCATTACTTTTCCGGATAAGACGGGAAAGGTCTTCCCACTCCATAGTATCCTCGCCGTTAACCGAAAGAATGATGTCATTCTCCATGAGTCCCGCTTCTCCGGCCGGGCTGTCAGTTGCAACAGGACCTATTTGAGTGCCGGGGATAATCTGATGAAGACCGGTTATCATGAAAATCTGCGAATAAAGGATAAAGGCGAAAAAGAGATTAAAAACCGGGCCGCCTAATATAATAAGCGCCCTCTGCCAGACCGGTTTATTGGCAAACGAACGGGGTTCGTCCGCAGGGTCCACCTCTTCATTCATGTTTTCCCCTGCCATCTTGACATAACCGCCAAGCGGCAAAGCGCTTAAAAGATACTCGGTTTCACCCAACTGCTTTCCCACAATTTTTGGACCAAAACCGAGTGAAAATTTCAAGACCTTGACATTAAAAAGTTTTGCAATAATGAAATGGCCGAATTCGTGAACAAAAATCAACAGGCCAATAACAATGATAAATGATACAAATGTGTTCATACATACCTCGTTAAAATATATTTATCCTTTGAATGAGTTGCTTGCAGAAGGCAAGGAAGGGGTTTCTATTTTTTCGCCCCGCCTCTGCCGGGCTCTCATTGAGAGTGATTCAATAATGGATTCGGCCTGAATCCTGGCCGCAAGATCCGCATCCATTACGGTCTCCAGACTTGTGGCCTTTTTTTCAGGAGTCCGGCTGACAGTCTCTGCCGTAGTATAAGCTATTTCAGGGAAACGAATTCGGTTGTCAAGAAATGCCTCTACAGCTACCTCGTTTGCAGCATTTAGAGCAGCCGGCAAAATGCCGCCGCGTTTACAGACCTGATAGGCCAATTTTAATGAAGGAAATTTTGCATAATCCGGGTGGAAAAATGTTAATTCACCACATTTCGTAAGATCAAGCGGCAACAGACCTGTTTTTATTCTCTCAGGATAAGAGAGGGCATATGTAATTGGAATTCGCATGTCCGGTATGCCCATTTGAGCCATAACAGACCCGTCTATAAACTCCACCAAGGAATGAACAATACTCTGAGGATGGACCAGGACCTCTATTTTTTCAATTTTCACGTCAAACAGCCACATGGCTTCGATTACCTCAAAACCCTTGTTCATCAATGTAGCGGAATCAATTGTAATTTTTTTGCCCATCTCCCATTTGGGGTGATTCAGGGCCTGTTCAGGTTGGGCATCCCACAATTCCCGCTCTGAATGTGAATGGAAAGGGCCTCCCGAGGCAGTCAGGATAATCTTTTTAACATCTTGCGACCTTCCAGCGGAAAGGGCCTGAAAAATCGCGTTATGTTCGCTGTCCACAGGAAGAAGATTGACCCTGTTTTTGCGAACCGCCTCCATAACCAGTTCACCGGCCATGACCAACGTCTCCTTGTTGGCCAGCGCAATATCTTTTCCTGCTGTTATCGCGGCCACAGTGGGCTCAAGTCCTGCGGCTCCGACAACCGCACATACTACGGTATCAGTGGATGGCAGAGTTGCTACTCTTATAATGCCGTCCACACCGGTTACGATTTTATCTCCCCACCCCGCGGGAAGACTCTGGATCAGATCTCCTGCCGAATTTTCATCTGCAATTGAGACCAGCTTTGGATTGAATGCTTCGATCTGTTCATGAAGAAGTGAAATATTTTTCCCTGCGGCAAGTCCGTCTACATGGAAACGTCCGGGATACATACGCACAACCTCAAGGACATTTGTCCCGATAGAACCCGTTGAGCCTAGAAGGGAAATATTTTTTACACCGGAATCAGACATTTTCATGAGGTTCAGAGGTTCAGGGTTCAGGGGTTTAAAAATTGCCCCATAGTTGTATTAAAAAAATAAAATAGTTAACCCTGAGCTGTTACACTATTTTTTTTCTCGTTGTTTTTCATCATTCATTATTCATCATTCATCATTTTTCTCACACCCATCCGAAATGGATCAGATAAAAAAGCACGGGGCCGGTAAGCAACATTGAATCCGCCCTGTCCAGAATTCCGCCGTGGCCTGGAAGAATAGCACCGGAATCCTTTATCCCGGCTGAACGTTTTATCATGGATTCAACCAGGTCGCCGAGTACCCCGAGGCAGCAAAGGGGAACGGCAAGCGCGATTATTTTTAACTTACCGACATCCCAGGAGAAAAAAACAATTACCAGATAAACGGCAATAATAGCAGCAATAAGCCCCCCGGCAAACCCTTCCACTGTTTTTTTAGGGCTGATAACAGGACATAATTTGGTCCTGCCGAAAAAAGTACCTGCGAAATAGGCCCCGCTGTCCGAAGCCGCTGTGACCGCAGTTAGTATAACCAGCCAGAAAATCCCATCCGGCGTGGCCTTTATCATAGACAGATGTGCGGTGCAGAATCCAATATAAAAAACGCCGAAACCCATACCCGCCATTACTGCAAAATGGTCCTTTATGACTGAGTGGCGAACCATGACAAAACCGAACACCAGCAGCAGGGAAACGAAAAGTCCGGCGGCAAGTGCATCCGGACCGGCATAAACCGAAGCCAAAAGCGGTATAAGCCCTATAAAGACACCGAATGGCCTGAATCCAGCCTGTTGGCCCACAAATATCATTTTGAAATATTCGTAAAGTCCGATTCCACCTAACGCGCAAATAACAAACCAGAACAGATAAAATGACCCGTAACATACAAGAGACAGCCAACCGATGACAGCGGTAACCCCGGTTATTATTCGAATCATAGTATTAAATTATCCTGTACGCACTTGATCATTGGTTTTGCCGAATCTTCTCTGGCGTTTCTGATAATTCAAAATAGCTTCTATCAGGGCGTCTCTGTTAAAGTCAGGCCAAAGTATATCTGTAATGTACAGCTCTGCGTATGATGCCTGCCACAACAAAAAATTGCTTAACCGGTATTCCCCTCCGGTCCTTATGATCATATCAGGATCGCTAAGCCCGGCGGTATACAGATGTGAGGACAACATTTCCTCAGTGATTTCTTCGTATGCCAGTTTGTGGTCAGCGCATTTTTTTGCAAGTGATTTAACAGCCATGACAATCTCGCTCCGGCTTCCGTAACTCAAAGCCAGATTCAAAATCATACCGGTGTTGCGCGAAGTCTTCTCTATTGAGCGGTCAAGCTCCACCCTCACTTCCAACGGCAATTTCTCTTTCTGTCCAATGCACTGAAGCTTAACATTCTTCTCCATCAACTTATGAAATTCCTTTCTTAAAAAACTCCGGAGCAACGTCATCAGAGTCCTGACCTCAATCCTGGGTCTTTTCCAGTTTTCAGTGGAGAATGCGTACAAAGTAAGAATTTCAACTCCCAAATCATCCGCAGCCCTAACTATCTTTTTGGCGGTATCAGTGCCGATTTTATGCCCGACAACTCGCAGTTTGCCGCGAAGTTTGGCCCAACGGCCGTTTCCGTCCATGATTATGGCAATGTGTTTCGGAATATTGTCTGGATCCAGACCTGAATTGTCAATCATCTAAAGCTTTGCCTGTAATTTCAGCTATTTGTCGGCATCAAGCCGAATATTTATCCTGTAATATCTAACCCAGATAAACTGGAATTCTTTAAAGGTCCTGGACTATTTTCAGTACCCCCCCTGATGGGTATAAGTACCTTCACGAAAATATTTCCTGCAAAAAACGCGCAGAAAATATTTTCTAAGGTACTAAAAATACATAAATTCGACCAGATGCGTCAATATAAAAATGGGGCAAAACAATTGCCCCATTTCAACCTCTTTTAGACATGATGAATATGAAGGCGCCGGGTTACACCGCCATAACCTCTTTCTCTTTTTCAGCCATGATGTCGTCTATATCCTTTATAAACTTGTCGGTCTCTTTCTGGGCTTCATCCTGCAGTTTAAACAACTCGTCCTCAGAGATCTCCTTGTTGTTTTTCTGTTTCTTCAGTTTGTCAATTGCTTCCCTGCGGGAATTACGGATCGCGACCTTATACTCCTCACCTATTTTCTTGACCTGCTTAACGAGTTCCTTTCTACGTTCCTCGGTCAACTGGGGAATATTCATGCGGATTATCTTTCCGTCATTAAGAGGCGTAATCCCCAGATCGGATTTCAATATCGCCTTTTCAACGGCGCCAAGGAGCTGCATATCCCATGGCTGGATAACAATGGCCCTGTTCTCGGGGATGGTCAGGCCGGCAACCTGGTTGAGCGGCATCAGCGAACCATAAGCCTCAACCCTGATTCTGTCCAGAAGAGAAAGCGATGCGCGGCCTGTACGAATTCTTGAGAGTTCACTCTTGTAAGACTCCATACTCTTACGCATCTTTTCAGTCACCATCGTAATTATTTCATTACCCATTTTTTTCTCCTGTTATCAGAGTCCCTACTTTTTCTCCACAAACGGCCTTTCGCATGTTGTCCGGTACATTTATATCAAAGACCACGATCGGCAAATCATTTTCCATTGCAAGAGATATGGCAGTCGAATCCATAACCCGTAATCTGCGATAAAGAACCTCGCCATAAGAAAGCGTATCAAATTTTACCGCATCATCGTTAGCCAGGGGATCCTTATCATAAACCCCGTCCACACGGGTTGCCTTACAGATCAGTTCGGCATTGATCTCAAGAGACCTTAAAACCGCGGCCGTATCCGTTGTAAAATATGGATTTGCGGTTCCGGCGGCAAATATTACCACTCGACCCCTGTTTAGATGACGTACGGCACGCTGCCTTGCATATGTTTCGCAGACAGCCGGCATGGAAATGGCTGACAGGACGCGGGCAGGGACCCCTGCCCTTTCAAGTGCGTTTTCAATGGCCAACGAATTAATGACCGTGGACAACATCCCCATGTAATCCGCGCTGACCCTGTCCATTCCCTGCGAGACACCGGCAACCCCTCTGAATATATTGCCGGCCCCTACAACGAGACTCATCTGAACACCAAGATCTTTCAGCTTCTTGATTTCGTCAGACAGATAGCCAAGGACCTCGTTACTGATCCCGAACGCGGTCTTTCCCATCAAGGCTTCGCCGCTAAGCTTGAGCAATACGTTTTTGTACTTGTTCTTGTTCACTATTCTCCGATCTGGAAACGGGAAAATCTCTTAACAGAGATATTTTCACCAATTTTTACCACCAGTTCGTTTAACAGGTCCTGAATTGAAATATCAGTATTCTTGACGAATTTCTGTTCCATCAGGGTTACCTCTGAAAAAAACTTCTCCATCTTGCCGGCAACTATTTTTTCAACGATATTCTCAGGTTTTCCTGAATCCAGGGCCTGCTTTACGTAAATATCCTTTTCCCGTAAAATCAGTTCCTCGGAAATTTCTTCTCTCTTAACGGCCACCGGCGCTGAAGCGGCAATGTGCATAGCAATGTCCTTTGCAAATCCGACAAATGCCTCGTTTTTTGCAACGAAATCGGTCTCACAGCCTACTTCCACCATCACGCCCAGTTTACCGCCTGCATGAATATATGTTTGAATCACACCTTCAGTAGTGTCGCGCCCTGCCCTTTTCCGGGCCACAGCAAGACCTTTCCTGCGCAAAAGGTCAATAGATTTTTCCATATCGCCTTCTGTTTCAGTAAGCGCCTTCTTGCAATCCATCATACCCGCGTTTGTTCCGTCACGGAGTTCCTTTACCATCTGACTTGTAATCTTCAATGTAACTATCCTCTGACGGCGTCGTAAAAAAAGCAAACCTTTTTCCCGGCAAGGGACTATACTTAGCCATCTAAAACGTTATTCAAAATTTTTCACGAATTATCTGCTTCCTGGTTTACATTGTCGCCTGTCGCCTCCATGGCAACCGCCATTTCCGCATCAGCTTCGGGATTTTCTTCATCCCCGCGTCTGGCCTTTCCGGCCATAACCGCGTCGGCGAGTCTACCGGTTATCAATTTTATTGACCTGATGGCATCATCGTTACCTGGAATCGGGTATGTGAGTCCGGAAGGATCACAGTTTGTATCTGCAATGGCGACAACTGCGATGCCGAGCCGATTTGCCTCGTCAATCGCGATTTTTTCCCTTTTGGGATCTACTACAAATAAAACAGTGGGTAATGTCCTCATACCCTTGACCCCGCCCAGGTTCCGGTCCAGTTTGGTCAACTCCTTTTCCATCCTGAGGATCTCTTTCTTCTTGTACTTGTTGATGGTGCCGTCTTCACGCATGGACTCGATGTTCTTCAGGCGGTCAACACTTTTTCTGATGGTCTGGTGATTTGTCATCATTCCACCCAGCCAGCGATGATTGACAAAAAACATTCCGCATCGCTCGGCCTCTTCCCTGATAATATCTCGAGCCTGGCGTTTGGTGCCGACAAAAAGAATAGTCCCGCCGGCAGCTACTTTTTTAACTATGTATTCATATGCCCTGTTAAACAAACCCAGAGTCTTATCCAGATTAATTATGTAAATCTTATTCCTGGCCCCAAAGATATAAGGTTTCATTTTCGGATTCCAACGGTGGGTCTGGTGGCCGAAATGCAACCCTGCGGTCAACATCTCCTTCATTGTGATATACGACATAAAATTTTTTCCTCCTGTTTTTTTGGTTAGGCTTCCATCCTATCTTCCCAACCCCTGTTTCCGAGGCACCAGAGGGAATTTTATTAAGGGCGAACCCTTATAAGGATGTGTTTTATGTTAAACAAGGTCTTTTACCACCAGTTGCCTTTTTTTTCAAGACAGAACCTCAGCAATCTCGGTGCATCACCGTATTTATAAACCAGACCCACCAAGCCACCGGAAAAAACCTTGACTTAGAGAACAAAAATACTCATCCTTATGTATCCATGAAGACTTCCATTACATCTCTGAAACCACTGAAACCAAAAAAAATTCTTATTCGCTCAACCAACTGGATCGGCGATGCAATCATAACGACACCGGCTGTACATTCCATACGGAAAAATTTCCCAAACGCCTTTATCTCCATACTTGTACATCCATGGGTCGCTGATGTATTCAATTCCAGTCCTGACGTGGACGAGGTGTTAATTTACGAAAAAAAGGGCATACACAGCGGCCTTTCAGGAATGTGGAGGTTGAGCAGGAAACTTTCAAGCTACTCTTTTGATCTTGCGATTCTCCTTCAGAATGCATTCGAGGCAGCATTTATTATCATGCTCGCGGGCATCCCTGCCCGTGCAGGCTATAAAACGGATGGCCGTGGTTTTTTGCTTACCCATGGTGTTTCTTTTAAAAAGGGAATAAAAAAAATTCACCAGGTCCATTATTATCAGGAAATGGTCAAAAGCCTGGGGCTCACGCCGGAACCTGATAAGTTATCCCTTGAACTTCCTGAATCAAAAAAAAAATGGGCCAGGGAATTCATATCATTTATAAAAAAGGGGCCTGTCGTGGGATTGAACCCGGGCGCCGCCTTCGGCCCTGCCAAACGCTGGCCGGCTGAAAAATTCGGTAAACTCGCCTTACTGCTCAGCAAGGAACTGGATGCCGTTATGTTTGTCTTTGGAACAAAGGCTGATAAATCCGTGAACGCGGAAATACATGATTTTGCTCCGGGCAATGTTATTGACCTTGCAGGAAAAACATCACTTGCCGAGGCCATGGCCCTGATTGAAGTGTGCGATGCCTTTGTCTCCAATGATTCAGGCCTGATGCATGTCGGAGCGGCGCTTAAGACGCCCATGGCCGCTATATTCGGCTCCACGAATCCGATTACAACAGGACCGTTTTCAGAAAATGCGGTTGTGATTCAGAAAAATCTTGATTGCAGTCCATGTCTTAAAACCCATTGTAAAACCGATTTTGAATGTATGCTGGCCATAACAGCGGAAGAGGTCTTTGAGACGGTGAACTCGATGATTGAAAAAAGGGAAAAAATATGAAAACCGGACGTCCTGCCGTCTTTCTGGACAGAGACGGAACCATAAACGAGCAGATGGGTTATATCAATCATGAGACCCGATTCATCCTGCTTCCCCGGACCGGCGCTGCAATAAGACTGCTGAACGAAAAAAAAATCCCTGTTGTTGTTGTATCAAACCAGTCAGGATTGGCAAGGGGTTATTTTCCGGAATCACTTCTTCATAAAGTGCATGACAAGATGCACGGATTACTTGACAAAGAAGGCGCGCACCTGGATGGGGTCTATTTCTGCCCTCATCATCCTGAGGCGGTTAAGGCTGAATTCAGAAAAAAATGTGACTGCAGGAAGCCAAAACCGGGATTAATGATCCAGGCAGCCCGGGAACTGGGACTAGACCTTTCCAAATCATACGTGGTCGGAGACCGCTGGTCAGACCTCAAAGCCGCCGCCGCATGCAATGCCGCAGGCATTCTGGTACTTACAGGATACGGCAGGGGGGATCATAAATACATAGGGCCTTCCCAAAAAATTCAGCCCCATTATATTGCCGAGGATTTGTTAGATGCAGCCGAATGGATAATCAACGACCTTTGTAATCGTTAAGGCGCCCCATCTGCACGCGATCAGTCCGGCTCACATAGGTCTACTATAGTTCACCGGCCTGCTTGCGCACATATGGGGCGCCTTAACGATTACATCCGGAGAAGTCTGCTAAGCAACCCGAAACGTCGGGTTACTGAACCTTTGCACCTGCTTTAAATATGAAAATCGTATTTCCAGAGACGCCCTCAAAATTTTTAATCATAAAGCCAAGCGCATTGGGCGACATTGTTCACACCCTGCCTTTTCTGTCCATATTGAACCGCACATATCCTGACGCAGAGATTCACTGGGTGGTCGCACAAGGACTTCATCGGTTTCTGGAAAATCATCCCCTTATCAACAAATTGTGGGTCTTTGACAAAGACCGGTGGAAACGTATTTTCAATCTCGGCCAAACGTTACGGGAAATAGCATCATTAAGGCGGGGTCTCAAAGAGCAGAACTTTGATGTTGCCGTAGACCTTTCCGGGCTTCTTCGAAGCGGCCTGATCACGATGGCATCAGGGGCACGGGTCAAGCTCGGTTTTTCAGATTCCAATGAAGGCAGTCCTTTTTTTTATTCCCATAAACTCAAAGGGGGCTCGAAAATCCATGCTATTGACCGTTATCTGAAACTCGCTGCTGCAATCGGCTGCGACCTCCATCCAATAAATTATCCGTTTGCGCCTTATCCTGAAAACCCGCCAATCTGCCGGGATCTCCCTGAAGAATATGCCGTGATTGTACCGTCGGCGGGAAAAGAGGCAAATCGATGGCCGGTCGACAGGTTCGGCCGACTGGCTGCCCGGCTGGCGCTGCCCTCGGTTGTGATCGGCGGGACATCGGATGTTGGTATTGCAAAGGAGGTTGTCAGGATTGCCGGAAAAAATGCAGTATCTCTTGCCGGCAGGACCAGCCTGAAAGAACTGATTCCAATAATTAAAAAAGCAAAATTCATGATCACGAACGACACAGGTCCCATGCATATTGCGGCAGGTCTGAATGTTCCGGTTTTTGCCATTTTCGGCCCGGCAAACCCTGTGAGGACAGGTCCGTATGGATCCATTCATAAAATAATAAGAGAGGAAATGGATTGTTCCCCTTGCTACCGGTGGAAGCCGTGCAGCCATTGGAAATGCATGAAAAATATTACTGTTGAAAGGGTATTAAGGGAGATTGAGACCGGAAATTTGAAATTTTAGAGATGCAGACCCTGGAGATTAAGTTTTTCCGTTTTAAAACTCAATCCCCTTCTGTGCTTTGACTCCTGCCTGGTGCGGGTGTTTTATTTCTCTCATCTCGGTCACGAGGTCCGCGGCGTCTATCAGGGCCTTTCCTGCATATCGTCCTGTTACAATCACGTGAAGATCTTCCGGTTTCTTTGACAGGAACTTTACAATTTCATCCTCATTAACTATTTCATACCTCGCAAGATAGGTCAGTTCATCAAGAATTACCATTTCATAATTCCCTGAACTGATCACATTTTTTGCAAACTGCCAGGCTTTTGCCGCCGCATCCATATCCTCTTTAATATCCTTTGACTTCCAGGTAAATCCTTTTCCTGTAACATGAAACTCGATCCGGTCTCCAAACCGTTCCGCGGCCTTATGTTCGCCACAATTCCTGTTTCCTTTGATAAACTGTATTATACAGATATTAAAACCATGGCCGGCCGCCCTCATTGCCAAGCCAAGAGCCGCAGTTGTTTTTCCTTTACCATTTCCCGTAAAGACCGCTAAAAGACCCTTTTTCATGGGCTTGCACCCCATCCGTTTACATGGACAACACTATATTTTTATTTTTCCCAAGTTTCTCGCCTATCTCCATGGCCTGATAGGCATCTTTTACCAAAAATTCAGCAACCTTTTTGGGGTTTTCCTCGCCGGCTCTCTGCTCGATGACACCAATAGTCAGTGTAAGCCTATGATAGATCTTAATGTCCTTTTGAAGAAAGTTCTTGATTTCCTCTACAAGCTTTTTTTTCTTTCCATATACATTAATCCTTACTGATTCGGCTATTAAAACGGCCTTGTCCATATCAACTCCAGCCAGAAAAACGGCAAACTCATCCCCGCCGTATCGACCGAACACTGTTTTTCCTTTTGTAAATTCATGTGCTAACCTGGCCTTGACACCAAACTCCGCCACAAACTTGATTATGGCATTTCCCACTTCAGGCCCGTATATCTCGTTAAATTTTTTCAGTTTATCGATATCAATCAGAAGAAGAGTCATATTCTGTTTCTTTTTTAGACACCATGCGGCCGCCCCAATTATATTTTCATCAAATGCCTTTCTATTATAGAAACCTGTAAGTTTGTCAACAGAGACCGACTTCTTGACCTTGGCTATCTCCTTTTTCTGATTCTCAGCCTTAGTCCTGATATCGGTTTTTGCCTTTTTCAGTGCATGATCAATTTTTAAAGCGATTTTGGCGCCGACCGCGCCACCCTCCTTCTTTAAAGCGTAAAGATCATCTTTTTCAACATTTTCCAAAGCAGCAATACTGCCTTTGGAAACCTCATTTACCGTGCTTATCTGGTGGTTAACACTATCTATCTTTTCACATCTGAGTGTCTCGATTTCCTGCTGTAATTCCTCTATCATTTTTGAAAAAGGTTCAATTATTAAATTCCTGATTGAAGAGTGAACAGGACCCTTTTCGTCGTCATTATCACTACCTTCGCCCATGGCATCAGCAAGCAGAAATGAGGCTCTTAAGTAAAGATTGTTGGGCACTCCCATGTCCTGCAATTTTTTGCAAACAGGATTACAAACGCAAGACGGGTCGATATTTTTTTCCTTTTTCATTTCCATATTAACTACTTAAACTGTAAAGTGTAAATCTATGAACTTAATGAATGTCGGCACGATTTTCCCCTATCTTTTCAGACAGCCTTCCGGCATCGGGAAGCATGGGCAACTTTTGGACTCCAAACAAGACGAATCAGAAAAAAAGGATCCGTTTGAGGAAAAAAATATTCTCTGCGGTTTTTGCAGTCATGCAGTTACAAGCGTGTCCGAAATCATAGCTATTAACCATTCCCATAAACACACTTTTGCCAATCCTCATGGAATTGTATTTGAAATCGGCTGTTTCAGATCCGCCCGCGGATGTGTTCAATCAGGGCCGGAATCATCCGATTGGTCCTGGTTCATTGATTTCACATGGCAAATTGCAATCTGCAAAAAATGCCATACACACCTGGGATGGTATTTTTCTTCTACTAAAGAAAAAGACTTTTTCGGTCTTATTCTCAATAGGTTAACAAACCCGACGTAATACGCAATACAGCCGGTTGGACGGGCCAACCGGCTGTATTTAAATCCAGCACACTTTCTGGGGCAGGAATTCCTGACACTATTTAAAATATCTTACAACTACTTCTTCTTGCGGTTTATTGTTTTCCGCAGAGTGCCGGATGGTTTGAAAGTGACCACCCTTCTGGAGTCTAAGATCAAATCAGCGCCTGTTTGCGGATTTCTGCCTCTCCTGGAACGTTTTTCTTTTATGCAAAATTTACCAAAACCACTGATCAGAAGGTCTTCACCGTTGGAAAGGCATGTCTTTGCTATAGATAGAAAGGCCTCAACAGTCTCAACCGCATGATCACGCCTAAACCGATCGTGTTTTTCACAAATTTTCTGGGCAAGACTTGCTTTTGTGACAGTCATGGGTCAGTTACCTCCTAAATCGGTAATATCGGAAAGCGGCTAAATTTATTCACATTTTTTTATTTTAAAACTAATATTATATAGTATATCAAAAAATAAACAAAGATTCCAACTTATTATGAGGTTTTTTGTAATATTTCCACACAAGCCGAATATTTACTTTTTTTTTAGCTTTTCTATCCTGGAGGGAAAAATTTTATAAAAATACAACCAAGGCTGTTATGTTATCCCTGCCGCCGGCCTCATTTGCTTTGCGTATCAGGGAATTACAGGCAACTTCCGGATTGGATGCTTCCATAATTATCTTGTTTAGCTTCTGATCATCAAGCATATCCCACAATCCATCTGAACACATCAATAGACGGTTTCCTTTTCTTACATCTCTTCTGTTATACTCAGGGTCTTCATGAAATGGAAAACCTATGGCCTTTGTCAGGATATTCCTGGACGGAACATCCTTTCCCTGGGTTTCTTCCGACGACTTTCTTTTAAAGGCCGCAGCATAAGAATGATCATTTGTAATCTGTTCAAATCCGTTTTTTCTATTAATATAACAGCGGACATCGCCTATATGACAAATGTGAAGAACATCATAATCAATGAGGCAGGCCATTAAAGTGCACCCCATTCTATTAAGGGATTCATCCTCTTCCGCCTTTTTTATTACAAGGTTATTGGTATCCCTGAATGCCATGATCATGAAATGACATATCTCTTCAGGATTACCGCTAATTCTTTCAACAGCCGCTTCCGTGAAATGGCCGACTAATGATTCAACCGCGATACGGCTCGCAACCTCACCGGCATTATGCCCACCCATACCGTCCGAAACAATAAATACCCGCTGCTTTTCCAGGAGACAGAAAGTATCTTCATTGTTGGAGCGAACCCGTCCCGTATCGGTCTGACCAAAGCCTGCAATAATGCTTCTCGCCGGTTTAAACAATCTTCTTAATAATTTCACGAATGTGTTTTCCTGGGTTCCGGGTTCAAAGGTTTATTTGATTTGAGCGGGTGCAATACAAAAAAATAACAAGTTAATGTTTGGCTTGTTCGCAGTGTTATGTTCAACGTGAACGTGCTCGTGCTCGTGAACGTACACGTTTAATTTTTCGTGGTTTAAACATAATGTACTATTAATTTCGTTTACGTTCACGAGCACGTTCACGGTACGGCGCCCCTAATGTTGAGACTGATTAGCGCAATATTTACATTATCTTACTGGTGTCACTTTATGGAGAAACATGTTGTGAACGGCTTCAGGCAGCGTGTCATTGATCTCAAGCGCCAGGACATAGTAGCAGGCTGCCACATTAGGATGCATGCCCATCCTGACCCAGTTGTTAGCCTCGGTTAATATCCGTTTAAATCCTTCCCGGTCGGCGAGCACTTCCCGGCGCGGGGACTTGATTGCCATTTTGATGCCCCAACCGAGATGTTCGGAAATATATACCTTGCCCATGGACCCCGACATGACGTTTTCCACCCTGTAGCGGTCCATGATTACTTCACCGGGTTTCCATTCCGGAGGAACGAATTTCGGGTCAACCGGAACTGGTGTGGTAAAATAGCCCTCTTTTTGTCATTTATTCGTTGTTTTACAAGTAGTTACGTCAAAATCCAAAAGTACTATTTTTTTACTCTTAATACTATCGTTAAAATATTGATATATTAACAATGGTTTGCGTAACAGACTGATTTTATTGACCACATTGATTCCGGTTGACGGGGTTTAGCATCACACCAGTTCCGGTTGAGCCCGAATTTCTTACGGGTTGGTTTTGCGGCATGATTCGGCGTGTGCCCTTCAACTCTTTCAGCCGGCAATGCAACCGGGACCAAACCCGATTTTTTTTGTCCCACAAATTTGCTGATCAATCTGGCAAACATGACTTTTTTGTTAAGGTGTTTAGTACCTTAGTGGTAATTTTCATGTATTTCAACCCCTTCCGGGAGAAGATTTCAGGTTCTCAAGTAAGTTACTGTGATTAAAGAATATCATATTTCTTTTTTAAGCAGTAAGAAAAAAATTTCTCTGGCGTAGAACATTTAAAAAAAATTACGTATATGGAAACCGGGATAATTATTCAGTAATTTTTGAAAAATTCCAAGAAGATGGGAATGAGGATAAGGATCAGTTGACGATGAGTGAAAAAGCTGAACAGAACGACGCCCAAAAGACATCAAAACCCTCAGGAAAACTTGCCGAGATTTTTGCAAGGATGAACATGAGCGAAATCCCTGCAATGGCCTCTAACGTTCAGGAATTGATCTCTTTGACTCAAAGCAGCCGCAGTGCGGCTTATGAGCTTTCCAAAGTCATCCTGTAAGACTATTCTCTGACCAACAAGGTCCTCCAGGTTGTCAACTCCGCCTACTATTCCATTGGCAGACCGGTTAATTCCATTTCAAGAGCAGTTACGATTCTTGGTTTTGATGCTGTCCGCGATCTTGCAACCGCCATCGCCTTATTCGAAGAATTCATAAAATCCGGCGTGGGAAAAGAGGGCATCAGCAAACTCCTCACCACATCCTTTTTGAGCGCGCTTCAGGCACGCGACCTTGCGGTTGAAAAAAGGATGCAGGTTGCTCCGGAAGAGGCCTTTATCTGCACCCTGCTTCATAACCTGGGAAAGATAATTTAATCTTAACGATTTTTATGTCCATCTGCTTGAGGGACTGTACCAGGGAATCGGTTTTGACAAGGTAATTCCGGCAATTCTTTCCATTCAGGGGAAAAAACTGTCACTTATCGGACGATTCGGTCTAGGCGAAATAGATCCTGCCGAAGTATCCGGATTTTATCACGCACTTGACAACAGCGACTACGCTATTACACGTTCTCTGAAAGGCTGCAAGGACATGGCAATACGAGAGAATACGTCCGGTGCCTTCAGGGACGAGATGATGCCGATCGTAAAAAATCGGACTGTTTACCTGTTTCCGATCTGTTGTAATCAGTTTATTTTTTCTCGATTTCCATGATCTTATCCAGCATATTGTCGGCTTTTGTCCGTATGCTGTTGCCTAAATTCAAATTCTTGACCGCTTCTTTTAGATGAAACTTGGCCAGACGGCTGCTGCCTTCCAGCCAGTGATACATCCCCATGTAATAATGGGCCGCAGGCTGTTGCCCGCTGAGCGCCTCAATCTCGCTCATATTGTAATAAAGTCGCGAATATGCGGGAAACCGTGTCAAAAGGTCCTTATAATAACCCTGGGCCCGAACTAAATCTCCTGCTTGCTGACAGGTCCTGGCAAGATAATAGGATGTGTAGGCGCAATCCGGATCAACCCTGTTTGCCGAACCAAGCGACTCGATCGCCTTTTCGTATCTGCCGGCATGAAAATGAATCACTCCTCTATCAGCCATAAGGATCGGCCGGCCGGGATAGGCAAAAATCACTTTTTGCAAAGACTCCATTGCCTTTGAATAATCTCCTTCTACCAGGTACACCTGTGAAAGACCGAATTCCGCCATTATATCATTTTTTTTCTTGATCTTTTTTAAAAGGCGTGGCCGCAATACCAGGCTTTCTATTGAAAGGGCCAGTACCCGGTATTTCATGCGAAGGAACTCAAATTCATCGACATTTCTGTAACTGTGTTTGCCTTGCAACAGGAGTAAATCCTGAATATAACCCATGCGGACTTCAGGTTCAGGATGAGTAAGGAGATAGGTCGGGATTTTGTTTCGACTGATCCTGGCAATGCGTCGCATTGTCTGAAGCATCTTATACATCGCGGCCGGATCACGTTCTGTTTTTACCATCCATTCAAATGCCTGACGATCAGCCTCTTCCTCGTCTATCCTGCTGAATCTCAGGTTCATCGAGGCCGCGGTCGCCATAGATCCGGTGATAAGCGCCTCGCTCAATTCCCCAGCGCCTAGCGCAACTCCTGCCAGGATCATCGCCATTGTACCGATCCGGACTTTATTCGACTTCTCGATCCGCCCGGCAATATGACGGTTTGAAACATGGGCGCATTCATGGGCCAGGACGCTGAACAACTCATTTTCACTATCCATTTTCTCAATCAGGCCGGAGTTCATAAACACAAGACCGGACGGCGCGGCAAAGGCATTGAAATCTCTGTCGTTTACAACAAAAAATTTGTAATCAAAATACTGTGAACCTGCGGCGCCAAGGATCTCAGCTCCAATTTTGTTTACATATTGAGTGATATCAAGATCATCCAAAAGCTTGAACCTTTTGTGGACCGAAGAAAGGAGTTTTTTTCCGACCTCCCGTTCCTTGCCGACTGAAAAGGCGCAGGCATCACCAAGCCCGTTTTGAAATTGAATAACTCCGAATTGAAAAAAAAGAAGCACAAAGCCTGTCAAAAATATTTTAAACAATTCATAATCCCCTTTATTTACAGCGCATTGCGATAAAATTGGTTTGTTGGTTTAATTGGTTTGTTGGTT
>JAYEGR010000034.1:31830-45544 GCA_034659175.1 Thermodesulfobacteriota bacterium
GAATAACTCCGAATTGAAAAAAAAGAAGCACAAAGCCTGTCAAAAATATTTTAAACAATTCATAATCCCCTTTATTTACAGCGCATTGCGATAAAATTGGTTTGTTGGTTTAATTGGTTTGTTGGTTGATAAACAACAGCCCGGCAGGGTGCATTTCATGCACCATTGACTGAAAATTTATTTGTTACCAAATAGTGTATACTTGTACAGTCATTAAAATGCAATGATTGGAAGATTTGGTTATTTTTTCCGCCTTGTTTGTCACATGAATATTTTACTTTTTATTACTTTATAATGTACTATATCCAAATCTTGAGTCGTCGCCGAATGTTGGGACAACGTTTTACTTTACATTACCCGGCTGATTTGCCGTTCGGCGAATCGTTAATTTTTTTGTAACTTATTGAGCAAACTAAGGAAAAAAAATCATGCGGACAGAAGAAATAAAAATTCTTTTGGTTGAGGATAATCCTGATGATATTGAGTTAACATTAAGAGCATTTAAAAAACATAAATATTTGACAGGATTACAAGATAGATGTGATATAAATAAAATAGCTGTTTGTGTATGGATTCAATGCTTGTTGTTTATTGCTCGGGGTGTTGTTGTTACTCTGGAAAATCTATAGGTCTGATTCTCAATCATGGAGAACGGAAAGTCGAGGTAATTGGAGAGCCGGGTTATGGAGAATAAAACACTGCATCTGCTGATTCTGGAGGATAATCCTGATGATGCCGAGTTGGCGGTAATGGAACTTAAACGGGAAGGATTTACCCTGGAATGGTCAAGGGTGGATACGGAACAAGGATTTAAAGAAGCTCTAGCCGGAATGCCCGACTTAATCTTAGTTGATTATGCCCTTCCCTCTTTTGACGGCATTTCAGCCTTGCATGTGCACCGGCAACTTGCGCCTGATATCCCCCTGATCATTTTCTCAGGCACGATAGGCGAGGAGGTTGCTATTGAATGTATGAAGTCCGGTGCAATGGATTATGTTTTTAAAAACAGAATATCGCGTCTCGGTCCAGTAGTAAAACGTGCGCTTAAGGAAGCAAAAGCAGACCGGAGGGAAAAACAGGCAAAAGAGGCATTTGAGGAGAATGAAAAGCACTTAAATACTATATTAAATTCCATACAAACAGGAATTGTGGCTATAGACTCTGAAACACATGAAATCATTTATGCAAATCCTGCCGCCGTTAAAATAATAGGGGCGCCGAAAGAACAGATTATAGGCCATGTGTGTAATAAGTATATCTGCCCTGCGGCAAAAGGAGCCTGCCCGATCACCGATCTTGGACAAAAAATGGATAATTCAGAACAAATTCTCCTTAAGGCAAATGGTGAAGAGATCCCGGTCTTAAAAACCGCTATTCAAATAATGTTAAACCATAAGGAGTGTTTGCTTGAAAGTTTTATTGATATCAGTGAAAAAAAGAAACTCGAAACCCAGCTCCGACAAGCACAGAAAATGGAGGCCATAGGGACCCTGGCCGGAGGCATTGCCCATGATTTCAATAATATCCTTTTTCCCATAATCGGCTATGCCGAGATAACTATGGATGAAGTACCTGAAGATAGCCTGGTCCGGAAAAATTTAGATGAAATTCTAAGCGGCGCCTTGCGTGCCGGAGACCTGGTTAAGCAAATTCTCACATTCAGCCGGCAACACGATCAGGAATTAAAGCCGTTAAAGGTTCAACTGGTTGTAAGAGAAGCATTAAAACTGATCAGGTCTTCCCTGCCCTCTACTATTAAAATAAGTCAGAATGTAGAAAAAAAATGCGGTCTGGTCATGGCATATCCCATCCAGATACATCAAGTAGTAATGAATTTATGTACCAATGCCTTTCAAGCCATGGAGAAAACCGGAGGCGCTCTTGCGGTAAGCCTCCGGAATGTGGATCCCATTGATTCTGTATCCGGGAATGTGGATTTTGGATTGGAGGGCGCGGAATCCACAATCAAATATTTAGAATCCAAAATAGAATATCCGGATATGGCGCCCGGACCCCATCTTTGTTTAACAGTAGGCGATACCGGACAAGGAATGGGTCAAACTGTTATGGATCGCATTTTTGATCCCTATTTTACAACCAAGGAGACCGGCAAGGGCACAGGATTGGGGCTTTCCGTCGTCCATGGCATCATCAAAAGCCATGGAGGGGAAATAAGAGTGTACAGTGAACCGGGTAAAGGGACTGTTTTTCATGTTTATCTGCCCGTAATAAAGGCTGACTTCGTTTCATCGGAGACTGTATCCGATAAGGCATTACCGACCGGTCATGAACATATCCTGCTGGTAGATGACGAACCGCGGATTATTAAAATGTTTCAACGGATACTTGAGCGGCTCGGTTATAAAGTTACGGCCCGAACCGGCAGCATTGATGCTTTAGAAACATTCCGGGCTCAACCTGATAAATTTGATCTTGTTATCACCGATATGACTATGCCGAATATGACCGGAGACAAACTGGCTGGTAAACTGATTAAAATTCAACCTGATATTGCAATAATTCTTTGTACCGGATTCAGCGAGGGAATGACCAAGAAAAAGGCAGCGTCTCTGGGAATTAAAGGTTTTTTGATGAAGCCGATCAAGAGTAAAGACCTTTCCATGATGATCCGAAAAACGCTTGACAGCGCCCATCCATAAGTGGCAATCTCAGAGTCTCGCAGATGTTAAGATACACTGGCGGAGTTCTACAACTGATTGATATTGTAGCAAATTGCAATTTCAAAAAAAAATTTAACTTGAGAAAAGTGCAAAAGTCAGGTATAAATTTTGAGTTCTAAATTCCTGTATCGGAAAAACAAAGTTTCTGAGATATTGATAATTGATCTCAATTGGGAAGCCCTTGCCCGAAGGGCATAATGTTATATTATTGCTCACACACATTTTGTTTTACCAGTTAAAAAAAATAACTACGTATCATCCAATTTTAACGAATAAAGAAAAAAAGGAGGAGGCATGTAATGTTTAATAAAATTTTATTCGCTACCACCGGTTCGCCCAACTGCAACAACGCAGGTAAGACAGCTTTTAATCTCGCAAAACAACACAAATCGACCATTTATATATTGAATGTTTTTGGTGTCCCAGGCCGCAGTGAAAGCACTTTTGTCGTCGATATTCACACTGGTGAAGAAAAGAGTTCTCTGAACCAGAAATATATCGAAGGGGTGAAGGAGGCGACAAAAAGTGCATATGCCAAACAACTGGAAGAAGTTGAAGAAGTGATTTTTGATTGTGTTGTAGGTGTTCCTCATACCGAAATTTTACGAAAGGCTCGAAAAGAGGATGTCGATGTGATAATTATGGGAGCCCATACACTCGAGGAAGATGTCGGCTCTACCCGCTATCGAAAAATCGTGGGCAGCACCATGGAGCGGGTGACAAAAAGGGCCAACTGTCCGGTAATTATCGTCAGTCGGCCGTGTACGAGCTGTTTTCAGAGTTCCAGCAATATCATTTTAGGAACTGATTTTTCCAAGGCCTCGTATTCGGCATTTTTATTTGCATACAAGGTCGCTAAAACGATCGGGTGCAAATTGTACCTTTTCCACACAATAGACCTGAAAGACACTCAAATCGGGTATTATTCTCAGGCAGAAATCGAAAAAAAAGTGGAAAACGCCCGTAAGAAAATTGAAGAAATCTACGTGCCGGAAATGAAGGGGTTTGACAATTATGAGATTGGTGCTTGTGAAGGCATCCCGTATGTGGAGATCCTGAAATTCGCCCGGGGAAAAAGTGCTGATTTAATCGTTATGTCTCATCATGCCCGTGAAATTGATCCTGAAAAGGCCTTAATCGGAAGTACGGTTGAACAAGTTATATTGAGATCATCATGCCCGGTTGTCAGCGTCAATCGACCGGATAAAGTTGCCATGGCCGATTAGCCTCTGAGGGGAATACCGGCACAGGTTCAGTTTAATTAGGGAGCATACCCGGATTGTTACGGTTTGCCTTGTTCACCCTATTCTTGACAAAAAATTTGGTAATTTCTCAATAAGTTGGGGTAGATTATATTTTCGACTATTCACTGGACCCTGGCTTTTTGCCGGAATGACGGGCAGATACATCCAACTGTCATTCCGGCGAAAGTCGGAATCCAGATATCTTACCCTGCTAATAAAAATAGCAAGTTACACTGTTTTATCCTCCGGGGCTTGCTTCTGTTCGAGATGCCTGATTTTTTCTTCCAGCCCAGCAATATCTTTTTTCGTGGCCACGTCTACTTTTTCCAGTGCCCTCCGCACCATGTCTTCCACCTTTGTTTCAAGGTCCTTTCTTGCCTGTTCAGATTTTGTCAACAGTTCATCGATCAGTTTTTTGCCTTCCTTCTCAGATAGTTTGCCTTTTTCTGTTAGCTCCTTGGCCAATTCTTCGATCTTGTCCCGAGTCATGACGGCCAGCCCTACACCTGTTAGCATGGTTTTCTTAATGAGATCAAACATAATTTTCCTCCTTTTAATTGTTTATTTAGATGACTTCATTGACTAAAAAACAGGTCGTCAATAAATTGAACAAAATTCCATCTCATCTTCAGGCCATCTTCGGCCGGCCCTCAATCACAAAATCCTCAACGTAGCTCTGCTACGCCTGCGGTTTTGTTCAATCGAGCCGACCGAATCTAACCTAAAGCTGAGCGTAATTTTGATCAATTTATTTCCTCTCTATTCCTAAAGGAATTCTCCTTGGCAATCCTGACGTCTGACAGAATATGAACAGTCCGAATCTTCTCTCTAAAAAATGAAGTCAGTGGAAAGAAAAGTCGATTTACGCGCCCTGACGATTTTTGTTAATATTGCCTTATTGCTCTCTGACTCCTTTACCGCGACAAGTGTTCTGATTGAGAATACGCGGAGGCCATCTGAAACGGAAAGGGTCCCTTCGGCCGAATCTTTTCTGCCGGTAAATGGAAAGGTGTCCGGGCCCCGCTGACATTGACTGTTGATATTTACTCTGCAGACCTGATTAACTAAGGGGTCAATAAGGTCTGCAATCACATCGGCCTCGGTTCCAAATATGCTTAATTGCTGTCCATAGTTTGACTCAACGATGTATTTAACAGGTGTTTCAATATCATCAAACGAAAGGACAGGAATGACCGGACCAAACTGCTCCTCACTATAAACCCTCATTTTACTGTTTACAGGGTATAAAACAGCAGGATAAAAAAGAGTTTTATTTACTGCGCCACCTGCTTGGTTAATGATTTCTGCGCCAAAACGTTGAGCGTCTTCTACAAGTTCACTCAGATATCTTGGTTTAGCCGGTTCCGGAAGCGGCGTTATGAAAACATTATCTTCCCATGGCATGCCGAATTTCAGTTCACCAACGGCTTGTGCAAATCGATCCAGGAAGGACTTCAAAATCCGGGAGTGGACAAACAATATCTTTAAAGCTGTGCAACGTTGTCCGTTGAATGCCAGGGTCCCCAGGATACACTCTTTAATCGTCAGGTTCAAGTCGGCATCCGGGAGTATGATCGCAGCGTTTTTCGCCTCCAGCCCCAAAACACAACGCAATCTATGTGGTTTAGGATGCTGCTTTTTTAGCTGGTCGGCCACGCTGCTGGTTCCGATAAAGGCGAGAACGTCGATTTTGCCGGAGGCCATCAAAGGAGGAATTACTTTCCGGCCTTTACCATAGATGGTATTCACCACCCCCTTGGGAAAGGAATCCCGAAGTGCTTTCAGTAGAGGTTCGTAGAGAAGCACCCCGTGTTTGGGAGGCTTTAAGATTACGGTATTTCCCATGATCAGGGCGGGAATGAGTGTGGCAAATGTTTCGTTCAAGGGATAGTTGAACGGCCCCATACAGAGAACGACTCCCAATGGCGCTCGACGTATTTGTCCGATGATTCCCTCTTTGATGACAAATCTTGATGAAACTCGATCCAGATCTTTTAGCGCATCTATCGTATCTTTGATATACTCAACGGTTCTATCAAACTCCTTTTCAGAATCTTCAAGAGACTTCCCAACTTCCCACATTAAAAGGTTGACGACTTGTTTTTTCCGTTCTTTCATTTTATAAACAAACTCTTCTATATGCTCGATTCTGTGTCCTACGGACATGGTGGGCCAGAGTCCTCTACCATTTTCATATGCACGGGCAGCAGCATCAAGTATTTCCAATGATTCTTTTTCCGTCAACAGAGGATATCTGCCAATAGATTTTGGAACAGGCCCTGATGAAGTTCTCACATAAACTGGTGAAATAACTTCCTGAACCGGGCCATCCCAATGGCGCAGTTCCCCGTCAACAAGATATTCATCTTGCTCAACTAATGTGCTTAGGAAGAATTCGTTGGGAATGCTTTTTTCTTCCGGGAATATGGATTGGATCTGTTTTTCTACATTCATTGGTTTGTCCTCACTGTGTATTCGAATTCATGGGCTAAGGACTCGCCCAAAAAATAACTTCACATTTTCATGCGTCGATCCATCCCGCATGGCTGCGTTGCTCGTCGGTTAAATAGCCCTGCTATTCGCCCTTCTCGCGCCTTGCCATACGGGCGCCTCGACACCTGAAAATGTAAATTTATTTTTTGGGCGAATCCTAAATGATTTCAAGCTCTTGCCTTTTTGACAGTAAATATCCACCGGTAAAACCGGTGGCTTTAATTTGTGAACCGCTCAAAGCGGTATGTTAAAAAGATTCACTGACCACCATTCGGTGGTCGCCTATTTAAATAATGTCAGTTGTTCAACTCGTTTATCTTCTTTTTCTTGTTCTCGGATATACGTGCGAACAACATCTTCATCGGTACCAACAGTTGAATGGTACTTGCATTCCCACCTTGAGTGACTTAAGCTGTTTACGTTGTTCATTGAAGCCTCCTTCTCGTGACTTTGAGCGGTCCACGAGTCTGGAGGCTTCTTCATTTTGCAGGAACTGTCAAACTTTTATTGTCCCCCGGCAAAGCCGGGGGTTTACTTTGAAAAAATTAAAAATTTGTTTTTTTTGACTTGACAGCACACAATATATAGTACCCACAGTTTGTTTCTGCACACAATATGTTGTGCGTCTTTAATGCAAAAAATACTAAAATGAAAATTGGCGAAGGTATTGTTCTATACTGTCAGGTTATTTACTTATTTAATGTAATCGTTCACAGGCGCTCCATCTGAACGTGATCAGCCCGTCTCACATATTATTTATATAGTGAGCCGAACTGCTAACGCCCATATGGAGCGCCTCTGAACGATTACATTCGTAAGGAGTCTGCAAAATATGAGGCCCCTCTGAACGGTTACTATTTAAGGATGTCCCCCCAAATCGCAAATCGCTCTTTAGCAATTTAAAGGCAAGGGATAGGTGATAAAAAAAATCATAAAACTTGCGCATGCTGTTGTGTATGTGTATATTGTTGGTATAAAATTAATACAACGGAGATCCAGTCATGCAAACAGCACAAACAAATTTAATCAGGAAACAATTTCTAATCTCAAAAAGTCAAATCGAAAAATTAGATAAACTTGTTGAGTTCTCCAGGGCAAAAGGTGAGAAAACTTCCACTGCCAAAATGGTGAGACTGGCCATTGACGCATATAACCCAAACATTGCCATTGACATAGAAGCGCCGGAATTAATGAAGCTGGTATCATCACGATTGAAAGAGGCTGTTAGCGACACTCGCAGAACTCGAAAACGGCTAAACAAAACTTTAAAAAAGTTGGGCGTAGAGGTGGATTGATGCCGGGTTGGAAAGAAATATTGCTGGATATGCTCAAGCTCACAGATGAGGTTAAAAGGATGAACCGGGAAATTGAACGGCTCGAAAGCCATGTGGTCGGAGTGGATAAACGGGTTGTCCGCCTGGAAACAATAATAGAAATTGCTCAACTAAAACCAAAACAAATCGAACAAAAAGGGGGGGTACTGAAATGAGTGTCAGGAAACCAAAAAGGTGAAATATTTTTAAATAGTTACACGCATCTGTTAAGGTACTTACACCCTCCATGTGAAGCGCTGCCAAACATTTACAATCTGTTGGTTTTAGCTATTTTTCGGCATTAAGCCGAATATTTACCATTTTCACGATCACAACCGTGATCGCGTACTGTGCATGTCATAGGGTCTTCATTCTTGACAGATTCTGAAATTGTATCAAGAATGAAGACCTGACACACTATGTGACCCGTGCCATAACCGCACAGAGTATCCAACTCTTTGAGCGGTTATAATTATGTTGCTTGCAGCAGCAATTTTAATCTTCCACAGAATCTTCAACGGTGATTTCCGGCTTTATTTTTTCTACAGTTTTCTCGCCGAATCCTTTAACCTTTGTTAAATCGTCCACAGTTACAAATTTTTCATTCTTGCGGTATTCGATGATAGCCTTTGCCTTAGCAGGTCCAATGCCGTTTATTGACTCAAGGGTGTTTTGATCGGCAGTGTTGATATTAACAGCTCCCAAAGCCGAGGCGGCAAAGAAAAACAGCAGGCAAATTGTCAAAAAAATTTTTTTCATGATCATCTCCATTTTTTTTTTTGAATTTATCGGAACCCCAAAGTGACTATATCAAAACATTGAATAACAAATAAAGTGAGTCAAGAAAAAAAAGAAACATCCCATCCCAATTTCACGATATGAAATAAGTGTAGCACATAAAACGTGAAAAACATAAATTTTTTGTATCCTATTCAAATTTTGTGGTAAAACTGAAAAATTGTAACCGTTCAGAGAGGCCTCATATTTTGCAGACTCCTTAAGAATGTAATCGTTCTCAGGCGCTCCATATGGGCGTTAGCAGTTCGGCTCACTATATAAATAATATGTGAGACGGGCTGATCACGTTCAGATGGAGGGCCTGTGAACGATTACGAAAAATTTGGTGGTTCTAGCTATTTTCCGGCATTAAGCCGAATATTTACCATCAATGTTCAATGCGGCGCCGGCCGCCCCGGCAAGACCCTTTATGACGTCCCACTCGGTTTTGATCTCCTGTAAAATAGTGGTCCAGGCCTTATATTCTATATGCCGCTCAAAAAATTCCTTATCCAGCAGATTCTTATAAAGAGTCAGTGCTGTTGCGTTGCGCGACCTTTGACATGATTCGTTGCAAATTTCGTGGCATGGCGAGCCTGGGAATATGTGCAAAACTAACCGTTCCGTTCCGAGTGCTCCCCTGTCAGCTTTGGAACGGAACACTCATGAATAGCTTCAACATGCTGAAATTACCGGCTAAGAAAAAAAAGATAACTGGCCAGCTAGCAATAATCATGCCGCAAAATCAGCAATGCACGGAAGGTGCAACAAGAACGGCAAATCCGTGCCAATGGTCGCGCAACGTAACAAGTGCCTTATCTGCTGAGCGTCCCATAGAAAATTCTTTGGCTCTATTCTTGGCGTCCTGTTTAATTTTCTGCATTCGTTCGGAAGAGAGCGCGGCAACCCATTGCAGGGCCGATGAGAATTCCTCGATGGTCTCGGAATGCAGAAGTCTGCCGTTGCGGTGATCCACCACAACCTCGCGAACTCCGGGTGCATCCAGAGCTACCACGGGCACCCCGGCTGCCATGGCTTCTGTCAAGACCATACCTTGTGTTTCACTTTTTGAGGCAAATGCGAACATATCCATGGCGCGATAACCGCTCGCAAGCAGGGGATGCTTGAGGACACCGAGGGTGTAAAGGCGATCGGCTATTCCTTCCCGGAAGAAAATTTTCCGGATTGTATTTTCCGATGGACCCCTGCCGATAACCAGGAAATGAGCTCGATTTTCGGCTACCAACTTAAAGCGGGACACTTTCCGTCATTCCGGCTTTATGGCAATTCCAAAATCAAGCAAAATTTGAGGAGTTGCTAACTGGTTGAATTTACAGACTGTCCCGCCTTACGTTGGTAGCCCGATTTTCGATCTTAAGAAATAGGCTGATCGCTTGGGTTAGGAATCCAAGATTTTTTTCCGGGGCAAGCCGACCCACATGACCGACGACAAAGGCATTTTCGGGGATATCCATGGCCGCCCGAAAGCCCGCTCCGCTACCCCGATCGAATTCTTCCAGGTGAACCCCGGTGGGAACGACATCAATCCGAGCAACGACCCCGCGCTGGCGGAGCACCGAAGCGACGCTTTCACTCGGGGCAAAGACCTGATTGCAGAGATTGGCGTAGCGGGGTCGAAAGCTGGATAACAAATCGCTTGAGCGCTTCTGAATCGCCTGGAACATAGTGGGTGTATTGATGTAAGTAATGGGGACGAAATAACTTGGATTTTTTGACCAAGCCCTTATAAAGTTTACAGCCTCCCGCGTTTCATAATCGATACCAGCAGCCAGAATCCCATCATACCGGCAAACAGAAAACCAGCCAGGCCGATAACCGGTATCCCGTACCACTTGGGCGGAATACCGGAAAGAACGATAAGCGCTGATCCAATGATTAATGAAGCCAGTACAATTGCAAAGGAAAGCCGGTTGCTGATACGGTCATTGGCGGAATACATAGGCTCCAGTCCCTTGTGCTCAAACTCTATCTTCACCTTTCCTTTTCTAACCATTTTGAGGATTTCTCGAAATTCTCCGGGGATTTCCTTAAAAAGTTTAAAAAGGTCGGTTCCGGAATCTGCCATATCCCGGGCGATCCGGCGTGGCCTGAAACGGTTTAACTGAATCTGTCGTACAAAGGGGCCTGCCTGTTTAATAACATCAAAATCCGGGTCCAGTACACGACCAATTCCTTCAACCGTACTGAGAGCCTTGGTCATCAGAAACAGATCCTGGGGGATGCTCAGTCGGTGCCTCGCCATCATCTCAATGAGCTGATGAAGCAGTTTCCCCAGTTCTATTTCCTTTAGCGAACGGTAACAGTGCTGATCCATAAATCGGGCCACATCCCTTTCCAGGGAATGGTAGTCCGGTTCCTCTTCAGAAACCATCAGTTTGAGCAGAGCATCGGTGGCCTTTACCTCATTTCTCTGTGCAATACTCAAAATCAGGTCTGCGAAATCTTCCCTGCTCTTTAAATTAATGCGGCCCATCATGCCGAAATCGATATAGCAGAGGATGTTATCGGCAAGGACAAAGATATTGCCGGGATGGGGGTCAGCGTGAAAAAAACCGTGGACAAAGATCTGCTTTAAAATCAGGTCAAACCCCTGTCGAGCAATCGTGGAGCGATCAAGACCCTCTTCTTCCAGCCGGTCTATGTCGGAAGCCTTAACACCACTGATATATTCCATGGTCAACACCCGGCTGGTTGAATACTCATGGAAAACTTTGGGAACGTAGACTGTGGGCTCATTCTCAAATTGCCTGGCAAAACGCTCCATGTAAGCGGCTTCCAGGGTGTAGTCGAGTTCTTTTTCCAGGGTGTCGGCAAACTCCTTCACAATTTTAGTGGGCCGCTGTATATCCCAGCCTTCCAGATGTTTTTCCATCAGGCCGGCCAGATGGAGCATAATTTCCAGATCCACCTGAATAGTTTGCTGGATACCAGGCCGCTGAACCTTCACTACCACATCCTGTCCATCAAGTGTTCGCGCCCTGTGAACCTGGCCAATGGAAGCAGCAGCCAGGGGATGCTCCTCAAAATGCGAGAATATCTGCTCAACAGGCTTGCGCAGCTCCTTTTCGATGATCTCCCTTGCTTCGGATAAAGGAAACGGGGATACTTCATCCTGAAGTTTGGGCAGCTCCCGGATAAACTCTGCGGGCAGCAGGTCGGGACGTGTGGAAAGAATCTGACCCATCTTGACAAATGTAGGACCCAGCTCCTCCAAGGCCATCCTCACCCTCACAGCTCTGGAAAGCGATTCAATCGTTTCCCGACGTTTGCGTGAGACCAGATGCCATCCGATTTCCATGTATTGCTCAATTTTTAGTGTTTCGATCAAATCTCCGAAACCGTATTTGAAGAGTATCGTTAGAATCTGTCGGTATCGCTGCATATGGCGATACGTACGCCCTATAGTACTGATTTTAATTAATGCCAAATCATCCACCTTTTACTGAAAAATTTTTATTTAATTGCTGCATTTTTTATAACCCTCGGCAGCGACTCTTTCTTCATCCATTACCCCAAACCCAGATAAACTGGAATTCATTAAAGGTCCTGGACTATTTTCAGTACCCACCAGAGGGGTATAAGTACCTTCACGAAAATATTTTCTAAGGAATAGAGAAAAAATAAGATTTTTCAAGGCAAACACAAAGGCGATTTTTCAAGACCTTACCCTTATGTTTCGAGTTGATAAAAATTTCATCCATCTTGTTGCGGAGACTCCCTGCAAAAACATAAGAAAGATTCGAATGAAATTGAATCTTGCTTCTCATGACTGCCAGGGCTTCATAGCCGTCCTTGAATTTCAGCACATCCTGGAATTCGTCGAACACGACAACAAGAGGTTTTTTGGGTGTCTGCATGGAAGCAATCAGATCAAGGACGGATTCGAGTTTCACTCATCATCTCCGGGCCTGGGGATTATTACAATAAACTGTTCTCCGTCGACATCATTTACAAATTCAATATTCGGCTGTTCATCTAACGATCGTCTTATGCCGGATCCAAGACCACTGAAAGGCATTGTTCGCTGACTGAATGCAACTAATTGATTGTTTCTAATTACGGGATTTCCATATTTTATGTCCTCAACGGTAAGATTATTTGGCAACTTCCCGGGACTAATCATTTCTATTCTGTCATCAAATATTATTAATCTTATAGGTGCGTTTTTAAAATAATCCCTGTGAACAAGAGCGTTTATTAACAGTTCTTCAAGAGCAATTCTTGAAATTTCAAGAATTCCAGGGCGGTTAAAGTCTTGTCCCTGTTGTGAATGTTTCAGATTGCTTGAAAAAAAGTCCATTCCCTTTTTAAATAAATCAGGAACCGTACCGATCAGGTCATCTGGTTTGCTTCTATAATCTTTTCCTGAAATTTTATTTCCGAAAAAAGACACTGTTTTTATACAAAAGGCAGGTTTAAAGCTTTGCGGCGCTTTGCCAAAAAATAATAATCCAGCCAATGTCAGCTTATCATTTCTTAATACCTTTTTTGCTTTTAAAGCCTGTTCAAAACTCAACCCCTTCTCTCTTATTGATCTATTAAACTCTTTTTGAAAAAAATCCCTGAACTTATCTTCATCTATATCACTTATTGAGGTGTCAAAAACTTCCATTTCATCAGCTACTAAATGACTCCCCCCCTGATAAAGACGAATCATTTCCGCATTGTCGGTAACCCTTCTTTTGTCCGGGCCTTGTTTAACAAATACATAACCATTTTTGTCTTTATACGGTTTATTAATTCCCTCATCCACATAAACAACCAAGACTTTTTTCCCACCGTTGTTGTCAATTGATACAACTTCCGTAGTTATATAAATACCAGGAATAATATTAGCTGTAGCAATATTACTTATGATGTTGCTGTATTGTTGGATATTCTCATATGTAAGCCCAACAATGTCGCCGGTTTTATCTTTCACTCCAAAAAGAATTATGCCGCCCATAGAATTTGACATAGCTATCATTTCACCGGCAATGGAATCAGGATGCGGCATTTTTTCTTTAACCTGTACCTTGCTTGTTTCACCGGTATTAATAATATCAAGAAGCTCAAAGCCATTCATTTTTTTATACTCCACAATTCATATATGTTTTTACGGCGGTTGAAAGCTTCTTCTCCGCCTTCCATAATTGTAACAATTTGTTTCTGTGTGTCATAATTGTCAATCGTTCCATCATGAACT
>JAYEGR010000035.1:0-16341 GCA_034659175.1 Thermodesulfobacteriota bacterium
AACCAGTGAAGAAAGGCAGGCCGCCTACCGGGAACTTTTTCGTCATGAGTTGGAGCCCGGTGTCGTTGACCGGATTCGTCAGGCAACCAACGGGAATTTTGCCCTTGGCAACCAACGGTTCAAAGAAAAAATAGCCGCCATGCTTGGCCGCCGGGTAACTCCCGGAAAAGCAGGCAGGCCGCGAAAGAAAACAGAGAAGAAGGAGTGACGGATAAACGTGGTCTGTCCCCTATTCTTACTATTCTTATCCCTTCTCCAATAAGCAGATGTCGTTTTCCAGTTTTCCTGGATTTTTAAAAAATCTACTCCCAGCTTGTCACGTCCGCGTCTTCCTTGTCTCCGCCCGGCTTCTTGTCCAGCCCATATGAGACGATATCGATTTCTCCATGTTCGCCGGGATTGTTATACTCATAAGGATTGCCCCATGGGTCGGGAGGGACATCCTTCTTCAGGTACGGGCCATCCCAGTTGTCAACGCCCTGGTTGCTTACAAGGGCGTTTAATCCATCGCTACCAGAAGGATAACTGCCCACGTCGAGCCGATATGCATCCAAAGCGGTCATAAGCATTTCTATCTGAGTTTTGGCGGTTTTCTGTTTGGCCATTCCGAGCTTTCCGAACATCTTGGGCCCAACCAGCGAGGCAAGAAGCCCGAGAATAATCATGACTATCAAAAGTTCAATAAGCGAAAATCCATGCTGCAGCCTCCATTTCTCACGTCTGCTCTCATACATTTGGATCCCGCCTGACTGCATTACTGTGTCTTCCATGTCACACCTCGATAAAAATAATTTAATAAACAAAAGCCATGGTAAACTTATTAATGGCTACATATTTTTTCCTGCTAACGCCTAACAACTGCGGCTGTTAGGCTCAGGCATAATATCATCTGAAAAGTTGAGGATGACTTCCTGTACGATAAAGAACAAGTTCATCATCTTGATTAGGCAACTTCAAATCGTAGCTTTTTACCTAATGCCTGAACAAAATTTTCAAGGGTAGATAATTTGATATCCTTCGCATGATTCTCGATACGAGAGATAGCAGACTTTTTTGTTTGAAGTTTTTCGGCTAGTTCTTCTTGGGTTAATCCTGCTTCTTCACGGGCCATTTTTAACATAACTCCAATTTTGAATTCTTCGTATCCTCTTTCATAATCCTTTGCAAATTCAGGGTCACGCGTCTTACGCTTGGCAATGTATTTTTGCAAATCACTCATTTTGCATTCCTCCTCGTGAAATAATCACGTTTTCGTTTTTCAGCAATTTGGATGGCTTGGCGAGGAATTTTTTGGGTTTTCTTTTGAAAGGCATGGTTCAGCACTACAAGTTGAGAACCATCAAAAAAGTCAAGTAAGCGAAATATATCACTTCCAAATTTTATCCGAACTTCCCAAATATTGTCTGTGTTGACTAACTTTTTAAGATGTTTCGATGGAATAGAAGGCAGTTCTTCAATTAACCCCAATACCCAAGTGATTTTTTAGGTCTGTTTTGATGTCAGTGACTCCAAAAATTCCTCGACAGGGCATTTACCTGATACAGTTTTATAAAATAGTATTTCTCGCATATTTTATATGTTAACGCACAGGTTAACTTTGTCAAGGATATTTATACGCATTCTCACAGCGAATCTCCATTATCACCTGCTGGCCTTGGCGCTACATGCCAACTTGGTGCGTAGATGTGTTGGGTTTTTTTTAAGTTCTTTAAGAATCAACATCACGCAGCCTCACCCAGATAAACTGAAATTCTTTAAAGGTCCTGGACTATTTTCAGTACCTCCTGAGTTATAAGTACCTTCACGAAAATATTTTCTAAGGTACTAAATAATCCGGCCCTGAATAATGCAGGCACAAAGCGCTTCTATAAGGCGTTTGTCTGGACGATCAAAAAAGACGCCATACGGTTCATTCGGATCCGGTCCTGGAACGGACCCACCCATTCCCCTGACAAACAGGTAATATACGCCGCCGAAATGAACATCATAGCTGTATTCGGGAATCCGGGACGCAAGATACATATGAAGAGCCACGGTATAGAGATGATACTGAAGCATGTACTGATCATCCGCCATTACACGGGTAAGCCGCTCGCGTGAATATTCGGACCGGGCAGATCCCAGATGATTTGATTTATAATCAACTAAAAAAAAGCGCCCTTTATGCTCAAAAACAAGATCCATATATCCTTTCAGAAAGCCCCGTACCGGGGAAAATCTGAGCCTGTCCATGCTTTCATTTACTATGCCCTTAAATTCAGATAATCCGTGAGCCCTGAACACATTACCGAGCCCTTCGGGCGTAAGGCGGGATACAGGGTAATAAAACTCCAGTTCATCAAGACGGCTCTCAAGCGCGATATCCGCCAGCTTCAACTCCGTGGCATCAAAACCAAGAGGCGTGTCAAGGACTTGTGCGATCATTTTTTGAATAACAGGCGCCCATTCAGGATCAAAGCCGAATCGACGGAAAATCCGGGAAATCAGTTCAGCGGCAGCCTCACTGTTTACATCTTGAAAATCAATCTCCTCAAAAATTTTATGAATCAGGGTCCCGGCAGCGGCACCCCTTGGAAATGTAAAAATATTTTGTTCTGTTATAATGTGTGAAGGTTCAGGAGGTGGCAGGGTCATCATCTGATCGCGGTCAGGACGGTCCACATCATGGGTGCCCCCTGCGGATATGAGCGAGGAATAGCTTGAGATACGCCGGTCTCGGCGGATGACGAAATCAAATGCCCGTGTTTTAAGAGGATCGGATTGTTCAAAAGATGTACAAAGTCTCTCCCCGGACGGCCCAGGCATGTCATATACCGATACAGCGCCTTTTGCTCTTGCTTCAAGTTCCCTTAAGTCTTTAAAAATCTCTTTATCACTTAAGCCCTTAACCCGATCTTTCACCTTAAAAAGAGCGTCATCCGGGGATACGTCCGGGCCATGATGAAGCAGATAGGCCAGGGCCGAAGTCCCGTAATCCGTAAAAGGGCCAGCCACGACATAACACCGATGCACCGCACGGGTCAGAGCCACATAAAGGAGCCGCAGGTTCTCTGCCTGCTCCTCCATTTTTGCCGATTCGGAATGGTTCTCCCAATCGTCCGAACCAAGATCAAGGGTCAAGCGGTCATCATTTTGATGATCGTGAAAAGTAACAGGCCCACGCCCCCGGCCTCCGCTGTGAATATATCCATCCCAGGCAAAGGGGCAGAAGACAATCGGATACTCCAGCCCCTTGCTGCAGTGGATGGTGACGATTTTCACCCTCTTTTCGTCACTCTCAAGCCTGAGCTGCTGTTCGTCCGCCCCCCTTCCGTCGAGCTGCCGCGTCTCCTGAAGCCATTTCACGAGACCGGCCATTCCAAGCTTATGTTCAATCTCGGCCTGTTGCAGGAGTTCAGCCGCGTGCAGGATGTTTGTGAGTCTCCTCTCGCCGTCGGGAAAGGCAAGCAATCGTTTATGAACGCCTTCCCGGGCCATAAGAAAACAAAACATCCTCATAAACCCTTTTGCCTGCCAGACCGTGTGATACTCCCGAATACGCTCCAGCCTGGACTCCCATTCACGGTCATCTTCAATAACCGCATGCAAACGATTAGCGGAAAACCCGAAAAGATGAGTTAAAAGAGCCCCCCTTACCAAGGACTCATCATCCGGCCTGACAATCGAAAGAAGCGCCCTTTCTATTTCCTCGATTTCTTGTGAAAAAAACAAATTCTCCTGACTGTGAAGGGCGCTTGGCACGGAACATGCCGTGAGCGCCTGCTGCAGAATAGCGGCTTGATTATGACTGCGAACAAGAAGCGCAATATCCCCTGGTTCAACCGGGCGTTCTCCAATTACAGCCTCTCCGGTACTGCCCGGTTTTAATAGACGGACGACCTCCGACGCCACGGCTGCAGACACCCTTTCCCGGGCCCATGGCTTTGTAATGCAGTCTCTATACAACCTGGCATTTTCCCGCCCCTGGAACCAGATCACAAAAGGCGGTTTGGTTTTGCCGTTGATCGCCAAAGACTCCGGGCCTCCATTGGCCTTATGTCCTGACGACAGTCTGTGGTATCTGATGTTCTCGAAAATAAACGGACGAATATGAGATGGAGAAAAAAGCGTGTTTAATGCAATTAAAAGCAATGGCTCGGAACGATAGTTGTTTAAAAGAGTATACCGGGCGTCCGCCTTGGTAAGCGCCTTTATGTATGCAAAGATATCCGCCCCCCGGAAACCGTAGATAGCCTGCTTGGGATCACCAATCAAAAACAGGATTGAATCCACGGGAAAATATATCTTGCCGAAAATATCATACTGTACGGAATCAGTGTCCTGGAACTCATCGATCAAGGCGGCCTGGTATTTCTCCCGGATCATTCGCGCCAACCGCTTCCCGCCTTGTTTGTCAAGGGCCCTGTTCAGGTCCGTCAAAAGGTCGTCAAAGCCCTGAATGTTCATCAGACGCTTGCGTCTTGCCATCTCGTTTTGTACAAACTCAAAAAGTTCCACCTTGAACTGAACAAGGAGGCAAGCAAAGGCCTGGGCTCTTTCCCGCACACTGCCGCACTCACTGAAAAATTCATGGATCGGTGGTTTGTGGTTTTTTTTTACAGCCCGGCCTATAAAATCTGCGGTGAATTTTATAAACTTGTCAAACAGAACAGGCGATGGAATTTCATGATTAAGCCATCCATCCATTGCATCACACCATCCGGGAATACTATCAGGTTTATACTTCTGCCTGTTAAGCGCCGGACTATTAAGCAGGATATCTTCCACCTCCGGCCGATTTTGTTCCCAGATCGTCTGAAGCCTTATGACCGAGGCTGAATATGTCGATTCGATTTCTTTGCGATCCATTTTCATAACATCAGGAAGAAGCTGCTGTCCCGGCCTTAATCCTCCATTCCGCACCAACTTAAACAGATTGTCAGGATTAACATTTTGGCTTGCAAGGTATTGAGCAAAAAGGCGGGATGAGGGATACACACCGGCGCGCCAGTAATCGTCCACTATCTGCCTTAAGAGATCACTCTGGTCAACGGTCAGTTCAGTATCAAAAAGCGCGCTGCTTTCAAATGCATTATCCCTTAAAACACGCTGACAAAAGCCGTGTATTGTGTAGATCGCCGCCTCGTCAAAACCGGCCAGGGCCTCGCCAAGGCGGCCGATGGCCGCTTCCCGGTCGCTACACTCCGAAAGCAGGTATAAAAGCGCTTCATCATCACTTGCATTGCTTTCAAAGGCATCAATGGCTTCCCGAATCCGCCGCCTGATCCGATCACGCAGTTCCGCCGTGGCTGCAACCGTATAGGTCACCACAAGAATCCGGTTCACAGGAAGACCCTTTTCAAGCAGCAACCGCAAAAACAGGATGGCAAGAGTATAGGTCTTGCCGGTTCCTGCCCCTGCTTCAATGATGTTCACACCTGTTAAAGGCGTACTGAGAGGATCAAGCGGCTGCATATCAGGAAGGTTATATCCGGTGCTTTGGGGTGTCATATTGAACGTTTTTTCAGGCCATCTCAGCTTCCGCGAAATTAAGCACTTTGGCCTGAACACTCTCGATCAAGGAATCTCGAATGAACGCGCTCGCGCTAAGGATCTCAATACCAATCAGCTCCCCTTTGGCATTGAGTTCCGCCGTGATATTTGGGCTAACCTCTACACTGCCCGCCTCTGGTTCATCCGATATGGCAAGATGAAGAACGTCGTCCTTCTCGAAGTATGCCATGCGTCTTTTATTAATTCTTAAACCTCCCCCTTGAATTTACTGGCTGTCCCGCCTTACGTTAGTAGCCCAAGTCTGAGCCCTGAGCTCCGTCAAAGTTATGCAATTCAACAACAAGAAAACGCAGAGACTCAGGATTGTTATGGGCCCAGAGTGGACGATCATCGGGCCGCATCAGCAGGTAGTCGAGCATCTTGTAGGAAATCCTTTATTCCCTGTTCAACGTGCCGGGCCAGAACGGAAGGGATCCTTGTATACCTCAAAACTCACTAAACGGTGCGATTAGCTATTAGCAACACGATAACTGTCAAGGATTTGAAATTATTTCCCAGTGGCCCCCCTTATGCGGACCGATTCTTTTGATCAATTTCATTTCCTTTAGCATTTTAACATGAACTCTTATTGTTTCTCTGGTTTTCCCTGTAATATCCGCAAGTTCGTTGTACGTAACCTTCGAATTCATTAACATGTTTTCGATTATATGCTTATGTGTTTCAGACAGATTTTCAGACAGATTTTCAGGCAGATTTTCAGGCAGATCCGCTTTTGCTTTTAGGGGAAATTTTGTATGGGTATGGCGCATCTCAACCTTAAAAAAATCTCCTGGTTCACTGATGCTGTAAGAGACGCCCGGATAATCTGTCAGCATTTTTCGAATTCGTATAAAACCTGTCCCGTATTTTTCAATATCTCCCATCAAATAGAACGACTCTGCAAGCAGCTTGTTGCGAATGGATGATACGTAATCATCCCGCTCAAGATCTTCAGGGATAAGGTTGCCATAAATTCTGCCTGGGTTGGTAAACACAATCCTATCATCAAATATTTTGATGACGATATCAGACGTTTGCTTGTAGTCACGGTGAACAACGGCATTCAAAAGCAGCTCTCGGATGGCCTCCATAGGATACTGCCACGTTTCTTTCCGTTTGAGGCTTCCGTCAAAACTGTAGGAAAGGCGGATATGCTTCTTGATAAAAATCATGGCTTCATCAAGTGCAACAAGCAGAGGATCTTTTAACAATAAATCATCAAGGATCGTTGCTTCGGACTTGAACCGCCCAATATGAATGGAATAGCCGTGGTTCCCGAACAGCAACATGCCGGCCAGCGTGGGTTTGCCGGATTTGACGAGTTTAAGCTTTATCAAATTGGTCAACAGATCATCCTGAAGATTTATCCTGCCCCTTGAATGAATAGTTTCAATAAATTTTTCCAGCAGTGCGGCATCCAGTGAAGATAAATTTTCGTCCAACGGATAGGAATCATAGGAAATATTCAAGCTTTGCTGTTGCAGATCAACAATTTCATCAAGACTGAGCAAATGATTGCTGTTCTTAACCCGCTTGTAGTAACGGTTCTTAAAGGAGATTGGTTTTACCGGATATTCGTTTATTGCGAAAACAAGAACGGTCTTGCCCTTAATCTCGTATTCATCAACATTGGGCAATATTTGTGGATAAGTGGAAACCTTGATTTCGTTCAGATAGCGTTGCACGGTTTCCGGGCCTGTCTTGATACCGCTTACATGTCCCTTGCTATCAGCTCCTACGATAACCCTGCCACCCTTTGTATTGGCAAATGCAGCCAGAGATATGATGGCTTCCTTGTTGAATCCGGATTTGAATTCAACTGTTTCCGATTCGCCGTTTTTTAATAATTTAACGATATCCATTCTTAAACCTCTGCTAAACAACGAAATATATGAAAAATACTGTAAATGTTCGGCAGCACTCCACAGGAAGACCCTTTTCAAGCAGCAACCGCAAAAACAGGATGGCAAGAGTATAGGTTGGGGTTGGTTTTAATTTCGGCCAATTTTTTTAACTGAAAAAAAGTACCATACCGTCATTCCCGCGCAGGCGTGAATGACGGTATGGCCGAAGAAAACGAATCCCTTTATATGCCCTTCAGGGTTCATATCTGGAGCGCCTGTGAACGATTACATACGGAGGAAAAAAAGAGGGGACCATTTCTGAACGGTTACCATGCAATTCCGTGATCTCTTACGCCATAAGTTCCTTGAAATAGACAATAGAAGGGAAGTCAGGTGAAAATTTTACAGGAATTCTGCTGCTGGGACGAGCAACAAAGATCAAGGCCCCGAATTCGCCGTATTCCCTTGCAGCCATAAGCACTGCCTCTGTGTCGTCGGCAAGCATCGTCCTTTCCGGGTTATATCCGATCCTTTTTTCAAGTATCGGCCAGAATTCCGGGTCTTCCTTGGCTGTTCCAATCTCAGCCGAGCATATTATTTTATCGAAAAAGGGGCCGATCGCGGTTTTTTTAAGTTTTATCTCAAGGGTTTTGGAATGGGCATTTGTGACCATGTAGATCCTTTTTTCGAGTTTGCGGCAGAATTTAAGGAAATCAACTGCAAAAGGATGTACGTCGATCAAATGGTTGACCTTCATTTTGAGTTCAGGGATGTCCAGGCCCAGTTTTTCCGACCAGTAGTCGAGATCCGTCCACTCCAACGTTCCCAGCTTGCTGTTATATTTCTCAAGCAGTACCTTTCCTGCTTCCATAAGCGTCATGCTGTTTTGTTCAGCATAGACCTCAGGAACATAATGCTCCCAGAAATAGTCATCAAAATATTTGTCAAGCAAGGTGCCGTCCATATCCAGAAGCACCGTTTCAATCACATTCCAATCAACGCATGGTTTGATTTGCTGTACAGGCTGTATATTCATTCCAGGGGCAAGTCCGTTAAATTCAATCCTGACAAGGCGCCAAACGTGCTGTGGTCTGCCTCGGTTTCTACGAGGTCCTTGATTAATGGAAAGATTTGTTTTTTTTCATCTTCAGGGATGAGAAATCCGGGCAGCGGTTCGGTTTCTGAAAAAGCGGGTTCTCGGTTATCATCATCCGAAGTCAGTGATTTTAAAATATCCGTCATATTGCCCCATTTTCCGTTGACATCAATATGTTCTATTACCTGCATAATAACCGTGTTAAGGGTGATAATCCAGGGCGGCACATGTGCTCCCCCATCTTGGCTGCAGGGAACGGTTGAGACAAAACTCCTGCAGGCAAATGGACGGAATTCATAAATTCGACAACATTTATTTGACAGGAAAATACAGGGGGAAAAATTCCACTCAAGGTTTTCGTCAGGCGGTTCCTCCTGATCAAGGCAATACCGGGCAAGCCTGTTTGTTGTTATCAAACGTGGATTTTGAGAAAAAGGTGTGTGTTTAATAAGATTAAGAAGATCGATTTGATTTTCCTGCCTTAGATGGGTCAATATGTCCTCGGCCTCAAGTGAGGTCACAGTGACGCTCTGTGTACAGCACGCAGAGCATCCTTTAGTACAGATGAAGTTATGCCCATCCAGCCACGCCTGGTATTTTTTATAAATGATATCAAGCAGTAAAAGTGTTTGAGATTCAGTCATTTAGAGACCCTGTAAGATCATTAATTGAGTTAATGTTGTGCAGAAGCAGGTATTTTTCAATACCCTCAAGCACCTGAATTGCAGCCTTTGGATTAATAAAATTCCCTGTGCCGATTTGGACTGCCGAGGCTCCGGCAATCAGGAATTCAAGGGCATCCTCAGGCGTAGTGATTCCACCGATGCCCATGACCGGGACTTTTACCGCCTTTGCTGTCTGCCAGACCATTCTGACTGCAACAGGTCTTATCGCAGGCCCGGACAAACCGCCAATCACATTGGCAAGCCTCGGCCTCCGAGTTTGAATGTCAATGGCCATTCCCTGGATCGTATTAATCAGCGAGACTGCATCCGCACCTCCGTCTTCCGCAGCCCTGGCAATGGAAGCGATGTCTGTAACATTTGGAGAAAGTTTTATGATCACCGGCAATCTGCATTTTTTCCTGACCTCTGCTGTAACTCTTCGAGCGGCCTCCGGATCAATACCAAATGCAACACCACCCTGTTTAACATTCGGGCAGGAGATATTTACCTCAACGGCATGAATCCCAGGGACATTGTCAATTATTTCAGCAAGCTGCCCATACTCCTCCACACTATCTCCCAGGATATTCACAATCACGCAGGCGCCGCTTTCCCGCAAAAACGGCAGCTTTTCATTTATAAATTTTTCTATGCCGATGTTTTCCAGGCCTATGGCATTGAGCATTCCGCATGGCGTTTCAACGATTCTGGGCGGCGGATTTCCGGCCCTGGGCTGAAGAGATATTCCCTTCACAATCACGGCCCCCAGCCTGACCGGGTCCACCAGAGAGGCTAACTCACTCCCATAGCCAAATGTTCCGGAGGCCGTCAGCACCGGATTTTTCAGGACCAACCCCCTGATTTTTACCTGTAAATCCGGCTTACCTCTTACCATGCCACATCACTTTCCCAAAAGACCGGCCCATCCTTGCATACATGCAGGTACCCTTTATTCCCGGAATCGGCCGCCGATTTTACGGCACACCCCATACATACGCCCATACCGCATGCCATTGCGGTTTCAAGTGTGACCTGGCACGGCCAGCCATTTTTACGGCAAAGATGAGACACTGCTTTTAACATCGCCATTGGGCCGCATGAGAAGACCAACCAGTCTCTACTAAGAGCCAAGTGGTTTGTCATAAGATCGGTAACTACACCATGGTGTCCGAGTGTCCCGTCATCGGTCGCGAGTACGACCGTCAGGCCGGGTATATCAAAATATTCAGCCAAGGGCGCAAGTTCCGCACCGGATGCCCCGCCCAACAAGACCGGTATTTCCCTTTTCGTATCTGTTTTCAACAGTTGTTTTGCAAGCCCCAGCAATGGAGCTGTTCCAATACCGCCACCCACTAAACAGACATTCTTTGCCGGCGTAATATCAAACCCATTGCCCAAGGGACCCACAACTTGTAATTTCTGCCCATGCCTTGATTTTGCAAGAATCCTGGTTCCCTTTCCCACGACCCGGAAAAGAATGACGACCGTCCCCTGGTTTTCCGACCAGTCATGGAGAGAAAAAGGCCTGGGCAGAAATGGATCAAGCGCTGAGACAGGTCTGATCATCACAAACTGACCCGGAGCAGCTGCCTCGGCAATACCGGGCGCCTTTAACGTAAGTCGGAAAATATCTTTTGCAGCCGGCTTGATTTCAAGGATTTCCGCATCAATTTGTTTCATTTTCTGGACAGCAGGTTTAACAGATATCCTGTTGATATTAAAGCAAAAACATGCAATTATTTTCAGATTTGCTCCTTGTGAAGCGAATAATCGCAGGTGTCAGGCCATTACTACTTGACTATCAGCTCTACAAGACGTTTGAGATCGTCTTCCGAGGAGTATTTAATCACCAATTTTCCGGATTTTCCGTTTTGGATTATTTTAGTCTTAACAGCCAGGTATGCTGAAAATTTATCCGTGATAGTTCTGCAGGTCTGCCCGGATATCCGGTTCGGCGTCTTTTTGCCGCCAGGTGTCCCCTTTCCCTTTTTAATGGCTCCCGCCTCTTTTTCCGTTTGCCGGACCGAAAGTCCTTCAGATATTATTTTATTTCTGAATTTTTTTATTGCCCCTTCATCCGGCAGACCCAATAACACCCTTGCATGTCCGGCCGTCAAAGCGCCATCAATGATATCCTGCTTTGCATAATCAGGAAGTTGAAGTATCCGTAAGGTATTGGTCACGGTAGAACGTTTCTTCCCTACCCTGCCAGCTACTTCCTCCTGGGTCAGACCAAAATCCAGGGTCAGCCTTTTATAAGCTTCGGCCTCTTCAAGCGGATTCAGATCCTGACGCTGGATGTTCTCGATCAGCGCCATTTCAAGTGTGTCATTGTCTGAAACGTCTTTTACAATAACAGGTGCCACATCAAGGCCTGCCAGCTTTGCAGCCCGAAGTCTTCTTTCTCCTGCAATTAACTCATATCCGAAATCATCAAATTTTCTAACGATAAGCGGCTGGAGAATACCTTTTTCCCGAATGGACTCGGCAAGACCCCCGATGTTCCAGTCTTTAGAATCTTTTCGTGGCTGAAAGGGATTGGGTCGTATTGAATCCAGGGGACACATAAAGTATGGAAGGGGAGAACCTGTTGATGTATCATCCTCTGATCCGGGGAGCAAGGCATTAAGACCCCTGCCGAGAATATCCTGTTTGGTCATTTCTTATTACCTCTCTGCTTTTTCAGGAATTCTTTTCCAAATTTCAGATACGCTTGTGCGCCTGAAGATTTCAGATCATAATTCAAAGCCGGTTTTCCATGACTGGGACACTCACTGAGGCGCACATTTCTTGGTATTACCGTAGTGTATACCTTGTCCTTAAAGTGTTTTTTAATCTCCTTTTCAACCTGGAACGTAAGCCTGTTTCTCTTGTCGTACATTGTGAGCAGGAGACCCTCGATCTTTAATTTGTGGTTGTAGGAATTTTTGATCAAGCGGATAGTTCGAACTAATTGGCTCAGTCCCTCCAAGGCAAAATATTCACACTGCATTGGAATAATCACGGAATCTGAAGCAGTAAGGGCGTTGATGGTAAGAAGGCCCAGTGACGGAGGGCAATCAACGAAAATATAGTCATATTTGCTCAAAAGCGGTGTAAGCATATTGCGTAAAAACCGTTCTCTTTGTTTTTCATTTAAAAGTTCAACTTCCACGCCGATGAGATCAATATGTGTGGGCAGGATATCAAGACCTTTTAAGCCGTCCACCTGCTGTATGGCCTTAGGAATTCCGGCCTTGTCCATATAACAATGATAGAGATGATATAGATTTTTCCGGGTAGTTACCCCCAGGCCGCTGGATGCGTTTCCCTGTGGGTCTGAATCCACGACCAGCACCCGTTTCCCCAGCTTTGCGACCGAGGCTGACAGGTTAATGGATGTAGTCGTTTTGCCGACCCCCCCTTTTTGATTGGTCAGCGATATTATTTTTCCCCTTGTCATGTCAATCACATGGTCCTTTTAATTTTGTCTGAATGGAGGCTAAGGGTTCGCCCAAAAATAGATTAGATTTTATTTTAACCATTTTTTGAGTTCATTTTCAACCAAAATTCATATTGCCACCAACCCACGCAGTATTTGTGGAACGAAAAAAGGACATGTTTCACGTGAAACATTGCTTAATTTGACAGTTCAGCTCATGGGCCGAATCGTGTAACTAATTTGCTCTACCACTAAAATATATGTTAATTCAGCTAGTTAGTTGCTGATATTAATTTTGATGCGTCACGTAATTCGCCCCATGAGCCGAAAGTTCATTCAGGAAGTTAGCAAGGCGAATATTAATTCGGAAGTTCTGGTCATGTCCTGCAGATGAATAAATTCATCAGTGGTGTGTACCTTTGTCATGCCGGTAGAAATAATAGCCGTACTAAGTCCATGACCGTTAAATATATTTGCGTCACTGCCTCCCCCATCGACTGCGAATTCAATATCGCGGTTCAAGGCGGAAGCGGCATCCTGAACCAGCGTTACAGCTTCATCCGATTTTGACAATCGAAATGCCGGGAATTGTCGATCAAAAGAAAAATCCATCTTTGGGAAGGATTGGCCTTTATTGGACAAGGGAGTAATCGAATTGAGTCCATTTAGAAATGAAGATTCAATTTTCCTGGTATAGATTTCCAGTTTTTCCTCTGAATGACTTCTTACTTCACCTCGAACAATTACATGATCCGGGACAATGTTAGTCGCGGTGCCGCCGGAGATGATTCCTATGTTCGCGGTAGTTTCCTCATCAATACGGCCTAAAAGCATATTACTGACAGCCCTGGATGCAATAACAATCGCGTTTACCCCTTTTTCCGGATTAAGGCCGGAATGCGCGCTTATCCCGGATATCTCAGCCCGAATATTGTTGGCGGACGGCGCGCCTACAACAATACGGTCAACACCGGTAGTGTCGAGTGAGTATCCAAAGCTCCCACGGATCAGATCAGGGTCCAGGGCCTTGGCGCCGAGAAGTCCCACTTCTTCGCAAGTGGTAAAAATCAGATCGATCGGGCGGAATGGAATGTTGTGGTCGCGCAATGACCGAATGACTTCTATCATGATGGCTATTCCGGACCTGTCGTCTGCCCCGAGAATGGTTTGACCTCGACTGAAGAAGGTGTCGCCTTTTCGTTGAACTCTTACCCCGGAGGCAGGCTCCACGGTGTCAAGATGAGCGTTAAAGAAAATCGGGGAACGGCCAAGGCCCCCATTAAAACGGATTATAAGGTTTCCGCACTGTGAACCGGTTTTGACAGCAGAGTCATCTTCAATTAATTCACTTGGTGACAACTCTTCGGAAACCAACGATTTTATGAATTGAGCCACATGTCCTTCATGTCCGGAGGGACTATCAATTTCACAGAGAGTGACAAACAGGTCGGCAAGACGATTGGAATTTATCAAGGTCGGAATCTCTCCTTGTTTAAATTTTTCAGGGTCTGCGGGTTTACTCAAAATAGTTTTAAACCGGGGTATGACGCTTGTGAAAAATTCAGTTTGGATCGAGGAACATTAGCCAGTTTTTTAAGCAATTTCAAATGGTTATTAGGCCGATTTTATCTTCGTCCAATTAGCGTTGCGTGTTGAGTAGTGAGTGATGAGGAAGAGCAGATCGTATCTTTATTCTTCTCAGTACTCAACACTCATATCCTGAGATGGCCGAAATTCAAACCAACCCTGATTTATTTTTTAAGCAAGCCTTTATTTCAGATGCTCTTCAATCCGACCTGCTGTTTCAAGTGTGCAGGCGAGCAGCTTGCTTAGATCTCCCTTGGTGACGGTGTCGCCGGCAAAACGATGGGCCTCGCATTGGTCGAGTATGTGCTTTAAAGAGGTTACGGCGTCAGGGGCGACCCCGCTTTTTGTGAGTAGTTCGGCAACGTCTTGATACGTGATGGCGCCTGCTGTGAGCCTGAGCCTTTTGCCCAGGTATTCCCGCAGGGCCTCGGAAATCCGGTTGTGGGCCTCTGCCGCGTTCGCGGTTGGACCGGTATCGATCGTTTTAATGTCCCGGCTGAATTCAGAAAACGCCTTCCTTGCCATAAACCCTTCAGGGTCTTTTCTACGATTCCGAATCACCACCATGGAAACAAGGACAATCAAATAGCAGGCGGGCGGGACAATAAGAGCGGCCACGCATAACGGGGATGTGATCCACGAGGTGTTGTCGTCCTCGTATGTTTCAAGAACGCCGGGGTCATCATAATTGTAAGCAATGCCTTCATTCTGCGTACTTATCTCATTTTTGAGGGGCGTTACTTCATTGCCTTCGGCATCCATGGCCGTCACGACACGGACTCCTTTAACGGAAAGTGGAATGGCATCGGAACGTGCTACTTCATATTTGCCTGTTTCAGTATTAAAATAGGAAAGCCCGATTTCCGGGATCTCTTTTACGTCCGGGTGGTTGGCGCGTACTGTCTGGGTAAACACCTTGACCCGGTCTTTTATCTCACCGGTCGCCATCTCTTCCGGAATCTTGAAATTTCCGGTCATGCCGGGCTGATCCTTAAGCGGCGGAAGTTCCACGTTTTTTAAATATTCAGGCCCGGTGACCATGATGTTGAGCGTTATGGGATCACCGACATTAACTTCCGTTGGAACGGCATCCGCGGCAAGGCTGTATTTACCCACCAGGCCTGTAAAATTCGCAGGCCTGCCCTTTTCCGGGAGAGCTGAGACCTTGAGCTCCGGTTCATTTGAAGGCGTAATAACGGTCTTATAAATTCCTCTTTGACCACGATTAAAAAAATCATCAAAAAAAGAATCCCTGGAAAATCGTCCAAACGGGTCCTGCCTCCGCTTTTCCTTATATCCGACCAGGGCCTTGCAGACCACAGTGGCCTGGGGAAGGGTGATCGTGCCCACCTGTTTTGGGATAAGCGCCTCTTGAAAGGTCACGGTCATGAAATTACGGCCCTTTAGTCGCCCCTTTCCCCGCCTGGCAACAATTTCACTGCTGCCAAAGGGTATACGCAGCAAATTTTTCATATCTCCAGCCGAAAAATCAGCCGGCTGTCCGGCTGCCTCGAAACGTGGATCATTCAACATCGGAAGGTTGAACTCAAACCCCTCAACATCCTTTCCAATATACCAGGTGAATGTCAGGACAACGGGCTCGCCTGCGTAACACTCATGGCTGGAAAGGGCAATTCTCAGCTTGAAATCTTCTGTCTCCACCGGTTTTTTCACCCTTACCGCGCGCGGCTGTGAGTTGTGATCAACACCTCCGGCGCTGATCCGGATGCTCGGGATTTTAAGCACGCCTTCCAGCTTTGGTGTAAGGGAATAATTAAATATGTAGCCTTGATGGGTAACCTTGTCCATTTTGCCGTTTATAATCGTGATGGAGGAACTGCTGTTCTGCTGCCCGCCAAGAGACCTGACATCAAAATCAGTAAGTCCGGAAAGATCGGGTTCAGCGGGAGAATCATCCCCGTTAACCTGGATCTGCATCCTGAATGATTCGCCGACAAAGACCTCATGCTTTTCAAGAACTACCTGGACATGAACCTCCCCTGCCGAGGACGCAGGGCCGGGTAAAACAGACAGGATTATTGCGATAAAAATCGATATTACGACTCTAGCTGTTATCATGGCACATAACGCCCTACGGGCGAGCTATTAAACTATAATTATATTGTTTTTTTGTAGGGGCGAGGCGGTTGTTGGGCCCGTTAAAGGGGGATAGCACACGAGCCCCCACCGGGTAAA
>JAYEGR010000036.1:0-16296 GCA_034659175.1 Thermodesulfobacteriota bacterium
GCCCAAAGGGAGAGGGAGATATGAAGATCATTCATGAACTGTTCAGGCAATCTCCGTTTCGGCCCATGGTGGATCATGCAAAAAAGGTCCATGAGTGTGTCGACCGGATCAGGCCGCTTATTAACGCTTTTATAAATCAGGACCATGCGGCAATTGAGAAGTTGTACAATGAAATCTCAAAACTTGAGTATCAGGCTGATCGACTGAAACACAGTATCCGCAGCCAACTGCCCAGGCGGTATTTTCTTCCCGTGGCAAGGGATGAAATAGATAATTTCCTGAAATGCCAGGACAAGATTGCTGACTGTGTGGAAGACTTTGCAGTTATTCTCACACTCCGGAAAACAAAAGTCCACCCTGAACTCAAGGAACAGTTCCTCGACTTTGTTGAGCAGATATTTCAAATAACCGAGACGCTTCTGGGCGCTGCGGTCGAGATTCAAAACCTGGTCGAGGTTGCCTTTGTCGGCGCTGAGGCGGATATGGTAATGGAACTTATTTCAGGCTTGGGAAAGGAAGAATGGAAAGCCGATAACATGGCGAGAAAACTGAGCATGAAGATATACAGCCTTGAGGATGAACTTGATCCGCTGACCATTATATTCTATGAAAAAATTCTTAACACATTGGGCGCGATTGCCAACCATGCGGAAAATGCAGGAGACGTGCTTCGCATGATGCTGGTAAAATAGAAGTAACTATCAGGTTCAAAGGTTTATCTGGTTCTCTGAACCCCCTGAACCTTTAACCCTGAACTCTTTTTTCCGGCAAAGCCGGCACAGGCTGAAGCTGGAAAGCTGTTAGCGGGACAAAGAAAGGAAGAAAAAGAATGGATTTTGTTGTTATTGGTATTACAGCGGCCCTCGGATTATACATGGCATGGAATATCGGCGCAAATGACGTGGCCAACTCCATGGCCGATGCCGTTGGTTCCGGGGCTATTTCCATAAAAAATGCAATAATTGCGGCAGGCATTTGCGAATTTGCCGGCGCAGTACTGGTTGGCTCACATGTGACAAATACGGTCCGCAAGGGAATCGTCGACCCGGACTATATTGCAAATATTCCAGGCATGATGGAAGGAGATGCGGCAGCGCTGTTTGTCCTCGGAATGTCCGCGGCACTGCTTGCCGCTGCTCTCTGGCTCAATGTCGCCTCTTTTGCCGGTATGCCCGTGTCTACAACTCACTCTATTGTCGGCGCTGTAGCCGGATTTGGGGTAATTGCCGCCGGATTCGGCGCAGTAAACTGGATAAAAATGGGACAGATCGTGGCAAGCTGGTTTATTTCACCGGTAGCAGGCGCCATTATGGGATATCTGATTTTCAAATTTATCAGTAAATTAATTCTTGGTAATGAAAAACCGGCACGGTCCGCAATGATTGTTACACCATTTATCGTTTTTTTATTGGCAACAGTAGTGACGCTGGCAACCATCTACAAAGGGCTGAAGCACGTCATCAAGGGACTTGACTGGCTGACCGACGGCCACACAATAATTATAGCGATTTCAATCGGTATTATTTCCGCATTGATTTCAAAAATATACGTCCGCCGCAAACTGCAAGACAAAACAAAACTCTCTATATCCGAGCAGTTAAAACATGTGGAAAATGTATTTGTGCCGCTTGTTGTGATCAGTTCCTGTTCCGTTGCCTTTGCACACGGTTCCAATGATGTGGCAAACGCAGTCGGACCTCTTGCTGCAGTGGCCAACATAATCAGGACAGGAACGGTAGAGATGAAAGTAGGCGTCCCTCTCTGGATCCTGGTGCTGGGTGGAACCGGGATAATATTGGGTCTGGCGACTTACGGTTATCGGGTAATGACAACCGTGGGCATGAAAATTACTGAAATAACACCCTCCCGCGGTGTGGCGGCGGACATAGCCGCCACGATCACGGTTCTTGTCTGCACGCGAATGGCCCTTCCAATATCAACAACCCACACACTTGTCGGCGCAATAGTCGGTATCGGCCTGGCACGCGGCCTGTCGGGCATTAACATGGCAGTGGCCAGAAATATATTTACATCATGGCTGATAACCGTTCCCATAGCCGCGGTCATTTCGATCATACTCTTTATAGTCGGCCGAATATTTTTGTTTGATACAATAAAAAGAATAATCATGTCCTGATAAAGGTTAAAATGAACGAGCATATTCTTATTGTCGAGGATGAGGAAGATATCCTTGAACTCGTGAAATTCAATCTCGAGAAGAAAGGCTATCATGTAAGCGTGGCAGCCACTGGAGAACGTGGTCTTGATGCCGCCCGCACCATGCTGCCCGAACTGATTATTCTGGACCTGATGCTGCCGGGCATCCATGGGCTTGAGGTCTGCAGGCTGTTAAAGGATGACCGGAAGACCCGGCATATCCCTATAATCATGCTGACCGCAAAAGGTGAGGATTCGGACATTGTCACAGGTCTGAACTTCGGCGCTGACGATTACATTACCAAGCCGTTCAGTCCCTGGATCATGGTGGCAAGGGTTCAGGCGGTTTTGCGCCGGAGTTTAAGGGAACCGGAAAACCCAGACGATCTTATAGTCAGAAGTGAAATTATAATTCACACAGGCCGTCATGAAGTCCTGGTTCAGGACAAAAAGATACATCTGACTTCAACGGAATTCCGCATCCTGCATTTCCTGGCCAACCGGCCCGGATGGGTATTTACAAGGGATCAGATTGTGGCCGCGATCCATTCGGATGATTATTTTGTAACCTCACGTTCGGTTGATGTGCAGATCATGGGTCTGCGCAAGAAATTGGGACCGGCCGGGAAATATATCGAAACGGTCCGCGGCGTAGGGTACAAATTCAGGGACTGAAATTCATGCGAAAAAGGCGGCTTCTCCAGCAGCTTTACCTCCCCCAGCTATTGATAATATTTGTGGCCCTCCTGGCGGTCACGTTGTACGTTTCATTCACCTTGCGCGATTTTTATCTTGGCCGGACCTTGGGGGAAATCGAGGCCAGGGCCCAATTGGCGGCCGAACATATCAAGGCCCGGTTTTTCAATCTTCAATACGCTGAATTAAACACACTTTGCCGTAAAATCGGAGAAAAGTCCTCTACACGATTCACAGTGATCCTTAATTCCGGAGAAGTAGTGGGCGATTCCAATGAAGACCCGGAAAGGATGGAAAACCATGCGGATCGTCCGGAAGTGAAAACCGCTTTTAACGGCAGGATCGGATCCTCTATCCATTTTAGTCAAACTTTGCAGCAAAGCATGATTTATGTTGCGATTCCTCTTATACGTTCCGGAGAGACAAAGGGAGTCCTTCGCGCCTCAATACCATCTACATTATTCGACTTGGCGCTTAAGTCCATATATATAAAAATTGCCGCCGGCAACATGGTTGTGGCAATCCTGACAGCTATCGTCATCCGGACGGTCTCGCGTCGCATCAGTCGACCCATGGAAGAAATGAAACGAGGAATCGAGCGTTTTGCCGGAGGTAATTTCAGGCGTAAACTGGTTATCACCAACCCTGAATCAGTCTCTTTGGAAGTCTCGCTGCTTGCAGAAACCATAAATCATATGGCTGATCAATTAAATGAGCGTATACAAACCATAACCAGGCAGCACCATCAGCTCGAGGCCGTGTTTGCAGGCATGGTTGAATCGGTCTTTGCCGTTGATTCACACGAAAATGTGATCAGGATAAACCAGGCGGCGGCTGAACTGCTGGGCACGCATCAGGAAGATGTCCATGGCAGAAACATCTTGGAAGTTATCAGCAACCCGGACCTGCGGAAATTTATAAAAAGGACCCTGGTCAGTTCCGACCCGCTTGAGGAAGAATTTATCTTTAAAACCGATGACAACACACAAAAGTCTCTTCAGGCGCATGGCGTACTGCTGCGAGATGACAGGAGACATGAGATCGGAGCATTGGTCGTGCTCAATGATGTGACACGCATGAGGCGGCTTGAAGAGGTGCGTCAGGATTTTGTCGCCAATGTATCCCATGAACTGAAAACCCCTATCACATCCATAAAGGGATATGTTGAGACCATTCTGGAACACACCATTGATAACCCTGACGATACAAGACGGTTCCTTGAAATTGTCAGGAAACAGGCCGACCGCTTAAACGCTATTGTCGAGAATCTGCTTATGCTGTCACGCCTGGAAAAGGAAGATCAAGGCCATGAGATACAGTTGATGTCGTCAAAAATCAGGAATTCCCTGCGTGCGGCTATTGATATATGCAACGCAAAAGCCGAGGCAAATAATATCAGAATCAATCTTGAATGCAGTGACACTTTAAAGGCCGGGATTAATCCGCCACTTCTGGAGCAGGCCGTCATCAACCTGGTAGTCAATGGCATCAAATACAGCAGTAAAGGAAGTGAAATCCTGGTGAATGCCGAACCAAAAGACAATGAAATCGAGATAAGGGTGCAGGACCAGGGATGCGGTATAGCCGCCGAACATCTGCCCCGCCTGTTTGAACGATTCTACCGAAGCGACAAGGCCCGCAGCAGGCAGCTTGGCGGGACCGGCCTGGGACTCGCAATTGTAAAACACATTGTCAAACTCCATCACGGAAATGTGACAGTGGAAAGCACCCCCGGACAAGGCAGCGCCTTTACCATCCATTTGCCATTGTAAATTACAACTGCATCTCGTCACGGAGCATACGGACAAGTTTAACATTTTCAGTATGACCGGTCATGTTCGCGGTTATTTTACCCCGTATCGGCCGGCCCAGCAGGTAAAAGTCACCCATTATGTCCAGGATCTTATGCCGGACAAATTCATCCGGAAACCGTAGTTCAGTGTTTACGATCTTTTCGTCATCAACGAGAATGAAATTATTGAGCCTGCCTCCGCTGGCCAGGCCTTGCTTTTCAAGGGCCTCGATGTCCTTTACAAAACCGAACGTCCGTGCAGGCGCGATCTCTTCCCTGAAACCATTTTCATCAGACATCACGAACTTATATTCCTGGTGTCCCACAGGCTTTGGATATCGCAGGTTGTAGTAAATTGAAAATTTATCCGCGGGTTCAACGATTATATATTTATTCGTTTTCTTGACCTCGCCAATAACATACTTTTTGTTTATAACGATTTCTTCGATCAACGCATCCTGCTCTTCAACGCCCGCGTCTTCGATCATCTTGCAGAAATCCGCCGCAGACCCGTCCATGATGGGGACCTCGTTGTTAATCTTTACCATGAGATTGGTAATCCTGTACGCATGCAGTGTGGCAAGGAAATGCTCTATCGTGCGGGCCACCGAGCCTGACTTTTGAAGACTCGTGGCAAAACCGGTTGAGACCACATGGTCAATGTCCGCGGGTATGGTGTCGCCGCTTGAAATATCTCCAAAAATAATGCCGCTGTCCGGCGGCAGCGGGGTAAGCATGATGCCTGTCTTGTCTCCGGAATGAAGACCTGTGCCGCTTAAAACCATACTCCTTTTGAGCGTTCTCTGAAATTTTTTCCCGAATTTTTTGCCTGTTGTGAGAATAATCCCGTATTTTGTGATATCTTTTTTAAGATTTTCCTGGTCTATCTTCAGTTTGCGGGCGGTTTTTGCAATATTTTTATCGTTTTTCCTCAAGTGATAAAGCAGGTAATTCTTTTTCCAGGCATCCTCTGCCTCGGCCATGGTCGCGTATCTCTCATAATAACGGGCCATGCTGTACTGCATGTCATCCCGTACGGAAAGAGGAATATCGTGTGTGGAGATATTTATGGTCGGCACGGAAACGATAAGTTTTTCAACCAGGTTTTTCAGCTCCTTTACATTGCCCGGCCAGTCGTAGTTGACAAGCGTCTCAAGCGCGCCGTCATCAAACACCTTTTTTCTGAATCCATAATCCATGCAGAAATATGAGGCAAACATATCAAGAAGGATCGGAATGTCTCCCCGCCTGCTTCGAAGAGACGGCATATCTATCGTATAAAAAAAACAGGAACCAATGCCTTTGGAAAGCTCTCCCTCTCCGGCTTCGCTGTCCAGATTCGTAGTTACTGAAGCAATGACCCGGACACTACTCTCATTCTTCTTATTAATGGATTTAAGAACATCTGCAAGCCTTTCCTGAGTTTTAATCGGAAGCGTATCTATAGAATCAAGAAAAAGAGTGGATTGTTTCGCACTTACCAGGATGCTGTCCTCACTTAAAATTCCATCCGCCCCTTTTTTGCTGCCAAAAAGGTTTGATTCCAGTTCATCGAGATCATGAAATGCACAGTAGAATTTCTGAACATGGCGAGACCTCCTGTCTGAACCGGAATGAATCAGCCTTGCCACAAAATCCTTTCCTGTTCCGGCCTCTCCCCGGATCAGAAGATTATCACCGGTGGCAGCAATTTTTTTAATAAATTCATTTATCTTTACAATAGACTGATCATTTCCTGTCAAAAATTTGTCATCCTGTGCAGTCGCCCCGGCCTGTTCGCTGTCGACGCTTTGCACGGCCTGCAGGTTCTCTGTTAACTTCCTGATAATATCAATCACCCTATCTAAGGAAAAAGGTTTTTCAAGAAAGTCAAAAGCCCCGTCCTTTACCGCCTGCACGGCCGTGTTGACCGACCCATGCCCGGTCATTATGACGACATTGATTGCGTTGTTAAAGTCCTTAATGACCTTAAGTGTCTCAAGCCCGTCCATTTCAGGAAGCCAGATATCTAAAAAAACAATATCAATCGGTCGGGACTTAATTATGTCCACGGCCTTAATCCCGTCCGGGGCGGTGAAAACAACGAGGCCCTCGTCTTCAAGACAGCCTTTTAAAGAGCTGATTATGGATTCCTCATCATCAACAATCAGTATTACAGGAGGTTTCATTGGGTCTTTCTCTTTGCTTCCAGAGCCTTTTCGTCATACGGGGCGAACAGATCTATCGATTCCCCGCAATAAGGGCAGTCAACCGCTGGGATCTTTTTTTTACAGTCATAACACCAGCAAAACAGGTCATTTTCCGAGCCATAATGTTCCTTGCCGCATGCCGGGCATGAAAAATGGAGATCCCCAACAACTATTGATTTCAGGCAATGGGGGCAGATAAAAGACTTCATGAGCTTCCTGCCTCCCACCAGGACAGGCATGCCGATCATCAGGGCGGCAAAAAATGTCACCACGAGACACGGTATAAAAACCCAGGTATAGTAGGAACATTGAAATCCGTTTTGAATTGTTGCCTGAGAATGATCTACAGCGGAATAATACTGTTCAAGGGAATTAAAGACGTCTTCAGGATAAGGAAACGGCTCTGACTCATCTATTTTCCCCTCTGCTATTGCAAGTTCATATTCATACTGCTTTTCGGTATATTCCAGGATCAAGCCTTCAGAAAACCTGGCCTTGCGATTATGAACAAAATAGACTGCCAATGCGCTCACAAGGCAGGAAAAAATAAGGGCGCCGGCAATGAAGACCTTTATGGCCCTTGACTGACGTTTTTCAAACATGTACCTTAAAGAATCACTCATAACAAAATCTCCAGTAATTTACGAAACAGGCAATAACAAAAAACCACTCGGGCCCGAACATGGTTTCACGCAGATAATACATGCTCCTGCCACATCATTTAATACATGACCCGTGATAAATTTACTACATATTCCGTTATATTGAACAAGTTATAATAACGTTTTTTAAATGGCATCGTGATAAAAACCATCTACTTTATGAACGGACACGAGCAAGGGGGCCGGAAAATTATTTGGATATCCTGACCGCAAAAAAAGAATGGCGCCGAATCTCAACCGGCGAACAGAGTGCCCTGTCTCCTGACGCACTGGCCGGAAATATGGCTTCTTCCTTTATGGAACAGGCATGCGGCGGTCATGAAGTAATCCTTGAATACATTGATCTACTTTGTGAAATAGCAGCGTCAAATGACCCCCGATTGTCTCAGCCGGCAATATCCGCCCTGTACGGGACAATTATTGAAGGGCTTTCCGATAGCTTTACAAGTTCCGGCGTCAATACCTGTAACCTTGTATTGACCCGTATTCTCTCATTTGTGAGAACCAGACCCCAGGGAAAGGAAACAAATCACCTGCTGAACTCATTGGGCTTTTCTTCGACCGAAGAACTTCTGAGCCGCTATAACAAGCTGCGCCGAATAAATCCCATCCCGGAGAGCGTCAAAAAAAAGGTCAGGAAAATAATAATTCTCTCAAGAGCAACCATTGGAGCGGATGTGGCCATCACTTCCATTATTGTGCACCGGGCCCACAGTTCATTTCAGGATGCGGAACTGGTACTGATCGCCCCAAAGGGGATAAAGGATATTTTTGAGGGAATCTCACGGGTACGATTCGTGGAATTACCCTATAAACGTTATGGCACATTCTTTGACCGGACCACAGGCTGGCCCCGGCTGCACCAAATTGTTCAGCAAGAACATCAGGGAGTTGAACCAGAGGAAATTCTTATATTTGATCCGGACACCCGTTTTTCACAGCTCGGGCTGCTTCCCCTGTCAGCAGTCAAAAACACCTGTTATTTCAGTTCCAGAATCACTATTTCGGATGGGACCAATCCATCGCTTTCGGAACTGACAAACCAATGGCTCGACAGATTGCTGGGAGAAAATCATTTCACTCCGCCGAAGATCTCTCTGCCTGCCGTTCATCTGAAAAACGCCGGGGCGGTGTTACAGCACGTACGTAAAGTGGGCTGCGATTTCATTATTGCCATAAATCTTGGAATCGGCAAGAATATCAAAAAAAGAATTCCAGACCCATTTGAAAAAAAATTGCTGCCTGCCCTGCTTAAGGAAAAAAATACTCTCATTTTTCTGGATTCAGGCGCCGATACTGAAGGACTGAAAAAAATGCACGCCCTGCTGGCCGCAGTCAAAACCTTATCGATACCAACGGATTTCATTACCGAGAATAAGCTTTCAAGTTTTAAAGCCGGCTTTTCCCATGGAGTTGTAGGCTTTAAAGGATCTGTCGGCGCTATTGGCGCAATTATACGCGAGTCGGACGGATTTTTCGGTTATGATTCAATGTGTCAGCATCTGGCTGCCGCAACCCGAACCCCTTCAGTGATTGTCTTTGCCGGAGCGCCGACACCCCGGTTTCTTGCCCGCTGGCACCCTGGAAATTCTGATTCGGTTACAATCATTTCCGTGAACAACGCCCAGTCTCTCACGCAAAAAAAGATATCCGGGCTTGTGGAAAAAGTAGCTCTTGAAATGAAAAAGTTTAGGGAAATAGGTAGAAGGTTGAAGGTAGAAGGCATCTAGGAACAAATCATGCTTAATCGGACAAGTTATTGAACTTGATATCACTAGAAACCAAGAAAATCTTGGGTGGCTTGATTCGTGCGTTGTGGGATAGCTGAGATACTTCAGCAGTCAGCCTTCTACCTTCAACCTTCAGCCTTCAGCCTAACTTACCTAAACAAGGAAATAACCCATTGTCAAAATCTGAAAAAGAAGAATTGAAAAAGGCTGTTTCCAGATTCCGGAAAGCCGACATCCTGGTCATTGGAGACATTATTGTGGACCATTTTATCTGGGGCTCGGTTTCCCGAATCTCGCCCGAGGCCCCGGTGCCTGTTGTTAATGTCACGCACGAAAACCTGCTTTTAGGCGGCGCGGCAAATGTTGTGAACAACATTTACTCCCTTGGCGCCAGGGCATCTCTATGCGGCATTATCGGCAATGATGAAATGGGAAACCATCTGCTCGATCTGCTCAAAAAACTCTCTTCTCCTATAAATGGTATAATCGTAGCAGATGACAGGCCCACCACGGTCAAAACCCGTATTCTGGCTCAACATCAGCAGGTAGTCCGTTTTGACAGGGAACAGACCGGACAAATCTCCGACGCCTCTCATGCCGGAATCAGGGAATTCATTGACAAACACCTTGAATCCTTTGATGCTGTTATCATATCTGATTACGCAAAAGGCATGATCAGCGCCCAATTAATGGCGCATTTAATGGAAAGGATGCCTGAAGAAAAAAAAATCCCCATAATCACGGACCCGAAACCGGACCAGCCGGAACGTTTCAAAGGCGTGACCATCCTGACGCCTAATCATAATGAAGCAGAGCTGATGACGCATGTCGTAATTACAGATAACGAGAGCATGAAGGAGGCGGCCCGGACATTAAGGGCCATGACAGGATGCAAAGCCATTCTCATCACCAGGGGCGAGGCAGGAATGGCGCTCTTTGAAAAGGACAAACCGATCTTCTCCATTCCCACAGTTGCAAAAGAGGTGTTTGACGTGACAGGCGCCGGTGACACTGTTGCGGCAACGCTGGCGCTGGGACTTGCAACAGGCCTGCCTTTCACCACCGCCGCGACCATTGCCAATTACGCCGCAGGCATTGTGGTGGGCAAAATCGGTACCTCAACAACGTCAACAAAAGAACTTTTAGAGGCTGTATCATGAAATATCCACTGAGCATGACCTCGTTCGGTCGAGGTGAATGCAGAACGGGCGACAAAACCTGGACAGTTGAAATCCGTTCCGTGAATCACAGATATCGTGACATTAACGTCAAAATGCCCTGGAGCCTGGGAGCGATCGAGGAGAGAATCAAAAAGCAAATCTCAACACTTCACAGCAGGGGCAAAATCGACGTCATGATCAACCTGGTTGATGATGGATCAGACAGGGTTTCACTTCGTGCGGATCTCCAGCTCGCACGGGAGTATTACCGGTGTCTCAAGGAAATCAGCCTGGAACTGGGAATTGTAGATTCCGCCGACCTTTCCCTGATTTCTTCCTTTAAAGACGTGATCACATCGGTTGATAAGGAAGAAGACTTAAATGAAATCCGGCGCGCAATCCGGGAGGCTTTGAAAAGTGCGCTTACCGAGGCGTTACACATGCGGGAGGCGGAGGGAAAGGCTTTAAAGGATGACCTTGTGTGCCGGCTTGACACCATTTCCACAACTACTGCCGGGATTGAAAAAAGCATTCCGGAACTGATAAAAAAAAGGGAAACCGTACTTAAGGAACGACTTGACAATCTCTTGAACGGGGTTGATATTGACCCAGTCCGTCTGGCCCAGGAAACGGCAATAATTGCGGACAAATCCGATGTTACAGAGGAACTGGTCCGGCTGCGCAGCCATGTTGCGCAATTTTCACGGTTCCTTGAGCTTAAAGAGCCTGTGGGAAGGCGGCTTGATTTCCTGCTCCAGGAATTCAACCGCGAGGTCAATACAATGGCATCAAAAATAGGAAACAGTGAAGTTACACACCTGACCGTGGATCTTAAAAACGAGGTGGAGAAGATGCGGGAGCAGGTACGGAACCTGGAGTAAAGGCTCAGGGGGTCGGCAGGGCAAACGCATGAAAAATGCAATAAAAACGATAGATTGTCAACTATGTTAAAATAAAGTTCAGGCAAACTGGATTGAATATCGAATGTCGAACAAGGAACCGCAGAATTTCGAAGTGTGGTACTTCATCATTCGACATTCCTTGTTCGACATTCGATATTCATGAGGTTCAGTGATGGGGACGAAATAAAAAAATATTTAACAAGGTCTGTAATTTATGGATTATCGAATGATAAATATCGGCTATGGGAATGCGGTGGCTGCAAGTCGGGTTCTGGTGGTGATTAATCCGAAATCTTCCCCTGCAAAAAAAATCAGGGACGAGGCAAAGAATCAGAAACGGATCATTGACGTCACGGAAGGCCGGCGCACCAGGTCGATTATTGTCCTGGACAGCCTCCATGTAATCCTCTCGTCTATTCAACCGGAGACAATAACCCAGCGTTTTAATCAGACTGCCTTACAAAGCCTGGAAGAGGAGTGACAGACTTGAGTAAAGGAAATCTATTCATCATCTCAGCCCCTTCCGGGACCGGCAAGACAACCATCCTGAAAAAAGCCATGTCCGAGATTGAAAGGCTTGTCTTTTCCGTGTCCCACACTACAAGAAAGCCTCGTGAAAACGAAGTGGATGGAAAGGACTATCACTTCACGGACCGTGACGAGTTCAAGAAAATGAAGGACCGGGGCGACTTTCTGGAATGGGCCGAAGTACATCAAAACTTTTACGGGACCAGTATCTCTTCCGTAAACAGCCATCTGGCCGAAGGAGTGGACGTTGTCCTGGACATAGACGTTCAAGGAGCGAGACAGATCAGGGAATCAAGAGGCAATAACGCTGTTTTCGTCTTTGTTATGCCGCCTTCATGGGATGAGTTGAAAAGCCGTTTGACCAAGCGGGGAACCGATTCGTCCGAGACCATTGATCTGCGTCTCAATAATGCCCGTAAGGAAATGTATGAGGCGGATTTTTACGATTATGTGATTGTAAACGAAAAAATCGATGAGGCCGTGGATGCGCTTCGTTCCATCATGATAGCGGAACGAATCAGGAACCGCCGATCAGTCGCAGGTCTTCCTGTAATTTTTCCTGCCTCTCAGGGTTTGCTATGACATGGCCGGACCATCAAAATCAGCATCAAAAAAAAGGCCCTCCTGAAAAACCCAAGACCGACATGATCTGGGGCATACACCCGATCCTTGAACTGCTGCGATCCAGACCCGACCATATCAGTGAAATTACTATCCAGGAATCGAGAAGCAGAGCCAGGCTCCATGAGATCATCGAACTGGCTGAAAAACACAATCTCAAGGTCCGATTTTCCAAACAACTGAAAATCCCCGGCCGCACAGGCAAAGTAAACCACCAGGGTGTTACGGCAAGGGTTGCGCCCTGCCCTGCCGTCTCTCTTGAAAAACTCTTGAAAATTACCGGGAAATCTACAAAATCACCCATTTTACTGGCCTTGGACAACATAATAGATCCGCACAACCTGGGAGCCATAATCCGTTCCGCGGCAGCAGCCGGAGTATCCGGAATAATTCTCCCAAAAGACCGTTCCGCACCCCTTACGGCAACAGCAGCCAAGATCTCTGCCGGCGCTTTTTCTCACGTTACCATCTGCCGCGTTACAAATCTCGTATCAGCCATCAAAAGCCTGCAAAAGGAAGGTTTCTGGATATTCGGCGCACACGGATCAGCCGACCGGTCAATCTATGAAACCGATTTTTCCGAACCAACATGTCTTGTCATTGGAAGTGAGGGAAAAGGTATCCGGCCTCTTGTAAAAAAACAATGCGATTTTCTAATCTCCATTCCCATGCAGGGCCCCCTTGACTCTCTAAACGCCTCGGTAGCCGCAGGTATCATTCTATTTGAGATAGTCAGATCCCGATTTGCCTCTTAATTCACGACAACCGATCTTCTGCGTTTGGTGTTGAACGAGTTTTGAACGCTATTATAAGGGCATATGGGGCTGTATGTATTGCACCTGTTTTTGGTGTTTAAGGCAGAGCCTTAAGGTATGCATTCCCAGGCGGAGCCTGGGAATGAAAAAAGCTGGTCAAACACTGGTGGTGCAGATACGCCCCTCCCGGGTAAGCGGTCACAGGTGGTGCAGGTGTGCGTGATCAGGGTAACCGGTTATAGTCAAACCTATATATACCGGTTACCCTGATCGCGTGCAGATGCACCACCTGTGACCGCTTACTCGTGGTGGTGGGCTTGACCGCCGAAAGGATGTGCATGGGTATGATGATGAAGGTGTGCCTTCTCACACCTGATTATTCTGCCATGATCCAGGCCGAAGACATCCTGTACCGTCTCAGCCAGAAAATCCCAGTCATGTGAAATGATCGCATATGGCTGATTCAACTCATTGAGGATCGTAATAAGTCTCGCACGGGTGGCGGGATCCAGATCATTGGTCGGCTCATCCATTAACAGCGCCTTGGGATCCATTGCCAGAATAGTAGCCAGAGAGACCAGCTTTTTTTCACCACCGGAAAGCCTGTGGGTAATCCTGCTCTCAAGCCCGGAAAGCCCGAGATCAGCAAGCGTTTTCCTTGCGATTTTTCGGGCCTCATCAGATGATGCGCCAAGATTTAAAGGCCCGAATGCCACATCTTCCATTACTGTAGGAGAAAACAGCTGATCGTCCGCATTCTGAAAAATAAGGCCCACATCCTTTCTCATCTCCCAAAATTCACTTTTGTTCCGTACAGGCTTGCCATGAAACAAAACCGTGCCGGACAAAGGAGTCTGAAGGCCCATTATCACATGAAAAAGAGTGGTCTTACCGCTGCCGTTGGCTCCGATCAGCCCAATCCTTCGTTCACCCAAGGCAAAATCCACCTTGTCCAAGATAAGATGTTCCGAATTCGGGTATTTAAATGATATATCTTTAAGTTCAAACAATGGTGTTTCAAACATAAGCTTTTTTTGTAACTCAGGTTGTCAGGGTTCAGAGGTGAACAAGGAAAAACTCCGATCAAATAAACCTTTGACCCCGTAAATCAGATAAAATTCAATAAAGCAATTATTGTCACTGTTACCAGCATCCCGGCCAAAAAAAATCGGTCAAGGCCGGTCATGGCATGCTCGTGCATGGTATAAAACCTGCCGTTAAAACCACGAAGCAACATTGCCTCCTGTATCCTTTGAGAACGATTCCAACTTTTCACAAGTGTCATTGCAAAAAGATGGGCATAAGTTCTGTATGTGTGCAGATTGGTTCCGGGTTTAAAGCAGCGAATTTCGGCAGCCCGTGCAAGCCGGTGGTACTCACTGGAAATCACAAAGAGATGCCTGTATGTAAAGAGCATCAAAAAACAAAGCTTTGGCGGCATCCGCAACGCCTCCAGGCCGTGGCCCAATTCCGGCACGGTAGACGTGGCTACAAGTGCGATAAACAAAAGGAAAATAGCATTTGACTTAAGGGTGATCAATGCCGCCAATCTAATTCCATCCCCGCTCAGGGCCAAAGGCCCCAGGCTCATAAGCACATCCCCGCCGTATGTCAAGGGCAGAGTAAGCCAGAGAAAACCGATAAATCCGTTAACCGCCAGCATTCTGCGAAACACCATACTGCCGTCAAGCCTGGCAAATGCAAAAAGCATGAATGAAATAAAAAGACCGGCAATCACCGGCTCAAAATTCCTGCTTAATGCGACAACAAGCGTTAGAGCTGCCGCGGAAATGATTTTTATTCCAGGGTTGGCCCGATGGAAAAAAGAGTCACCCTTACTAAAAGGCTCTTCAAGCATTTAACTATCCGCATGTTTGATAAGGATTTTTTTCGTCATCAACGGCCCAAAAGATTCTTTGAGGAGTCTATTAAATAGATGACTCCCTCTGAACGGTTTTCTTTGAGCGTCTTTTACGAAACAGGTGCGTCAGAAACAACGGTGTGGCAAGGGCGCACAGGATGAGGCCGGCCCAGCGAAAATAATAAAAGCAAACTGATCCCGACTCCATCCCGGCAAAAAATTGCCGGCCCTTGTAAGCGTAATGGCTTGATAGAAAAATAAAACCGCCGCAGAACATCAAGTTAAAAATCCGCCGCCCGCGCCTGAGATAGAAATAGATAAAGACTATAGCGTGCACGACAAAGATACCGGCGAGTATGGTTTCTTTCACAGCGTTTAAATCACTTCCGAGAGCGCCATTACCATTGCGCCTTTGGCTGTTGTATTCAATGGGTCTCTTGCTATGCGCACTTCAGAGATCTCAAGCGGAAGATCCACGATTTTGAGCGCCCTTTCAAATATTTCCTGAAATCCGTTAGGAAGAACAGTGCCCCCGCTTAAGGCTAGGAGAGGCACACGTTGCACATTCCGCCGCCCATGCTGATGCCGATTCCGGTAAAATTATCATGCGCCAGCTCAGACATGACGGTTGCAAGGCCTTCGTTAATGGAAATAGGCTTAGGGTCTGGAAAAAAAGCATTCTGTTGTTTGACGGTGTGAATGTGCTTCCCCTTGTTCTGAGACATTACAATGTGGCTTGTGCCGATATCAAGACCAACCGGGCCTCGTGGCATTTCCGCATCTTCACCGATCTCCTTCTCTCTTGAGACGACGGCTTTTTGTTATGCCTTAATAGCCGTTTCGATATTTTCCAGTTTGTCCGTCACGCTTTTCGTCCCCTTCTTACTCTTCCCAATTGAGATCAATTATCAATATCTCAAAAACTTTGTTTTTCCGATACATACAATATGGGGATATTTTATGTATATCCTCATATTGAATTTATTATTAAATAACAAATTAATAATAAATTCAAACAGAAAGAATTAATTTATGCTGACAATTCAAATTTATGGTCATAAACAGTTTTTTCAAAACCAGCGCCATAGATTAAAAAAATAATTAGGTAATCCGCCTATCCAGGTAAATCTAAATGATAATAATCGGCACAGTTTTTTGATATTCTATAATATAGAATATCATTTAAAAATAAAAATATTCATTAATGCATTAATAGCGAATTTTGGGGAGAATGTATTGTACG
>JAYEGR010000037.1:0-16288 GCA_034659175.1 Thermodesulfobacteriota bacterium
TTCAAAAAGATTGGTGCAAAAACGGGCTGACTTGAAAATGATATTTGAACAGACCTCAACCTGGGACATGTACCATTCATGCTGGAGGTGTTTTGATCTGGTAGACATTTCCCTTGTCGAATTTGAAAAATCGGTTCATCCAGTAATTGATTCTGTTCCGGACTGTGTAACCGTTAATGGAGTTTGCAATATTCTGCAAGATATCCGGGTTTTCCACGGATGTAAAGGCGTTGTCTTTTTTTGTGTAGGTGATGCCTCTCTTGTCCATTTCAAGCTTGATGGCATTATAACCGTTGAAATAGAACTCACAGTGAAAAGGGGGCTACCAACGTAAGGCGGGACAGCCTGTAAATTCAATCAGTTAGCAACTCCTCAAATTTTGTTTGATTTTAGAATTGCTTAGAGCCAAAATGGCGGAAAGCGTCCCTCTTTAAGTTGGTAGCCGAAATACACACAAAGGTCACCGTAGTAATTTTCTTTCCTTGACATCATACGACGACGCCCATAGCCAGGACGATCTCCAACACAAAGACAGTGAGAATATCCTGCTGGACGCAATGGAAGCCGCTATCCTCAACCATGCCAAAACACACTCCGACTGGTGGCAAGTCAACCGTGAACGCCTATGTTTCAACCACGAAGGTGCATTGCGCTATTTCGCCATCCTCGCTTGCATCACAAAACCCGAGGACAACATTGATTTAATCGGGCGCATATTGAGAGACAAGGACATGCTGGAGTCCGACCTCTCCTTCGAATTGGGCACATTGATGCAAGCAGCATTCATATACCTTGACACACCTAGACAAGATGCTGTGATGGCGTGCATCTTAACCTTATGAGAGGATGAGCTTACGGAGGAGCGCTACCTTTACTGGATATTAAAAAAACGAGCTGAATTGATCGTTACTATTCCTTGCTATCTACGTTCATCTGAAATTCAAGCGGTGCTGGACGATTACGAAAAAACAAATGGGGTGCTGATTCGTCACCCGGACATATGGTCTCGTGGCGGTATGGTTTCCGCTCCATTTTCATTCGAGGTGTTTCTTAACAGCAGTGATAGCAGGGTTTTGCGTTTGCTGGCGCACTACTCGGGATATGAAAGAGATTTCGATGACTTTCTTGTTGGCGGAGAGCGAGAGGTCGGCGGGCAACTACACGAAGCATCATCTCGCCACCCCTCTCGATTCTTGTGCTTGTTGTCCACCAATTGGACCGACATTTCCGAAGGATTCCGCGATGCCATCATGGACGGCGTCTCCAATTATCTGGCACGTAGTTATGGAAACTTGCAAACCAATGGCATATGGACACCGCTCGATGAGCCCGACGCACCTGCCTTGGCCAGGCATATTTTTGATGAACTGGAAAGACACCCCAATCACTGGCAACTCAACCGCTCTGCAGCCAATGCACTCAAAGCCTGTGCCAATGTCATACAGGATACAAAAGAGGCTGTGCGGCTGGTGTTCTTTGTAATAGGTTTTGCGAATCTTAGAGAGGAAAGTTCCATCAAAGGAGATTCAGTCGATCTGATCACCACAGGCATCAATATGATAAGCGGTCACGTCGCCGAATCCTTGATGATCTTGCCCAATAGTTTTCAAGAACACAGCGTTCCATTTCCCGAATTGTTATCGCTCACACTGCGCCGTTTTGCCGGTAACGAACATCCCGCGATTCGCGCCTTGATCCTGCGGCGTTTACCGTATTTGCAAAGTCAAAATCCTGAGTTGGGCTGGGATTTGTTCCATCTCGCCATCCAAGATGCCACGGGACTTTGGCAAACCCCTGAGCGCTGCCTTTATTATACTTATCATAGTCATTTTAAAAAAGTAGCCCCTTTGCTGGCACGCATTCACAGCGAGGGTAGCGGTAAAGACATGGAAACTTGGGGCCGCATTTCAGCCTTGGCAGCCCTAGCGAGGCACATTGATATTTCCGTTTTGCTCAACGACTTGAAAGCTATGGATACTACAGAGGCCTGGAGAGGTGCCGCTGGCGTTTGGACGCACCATGAAAACATCCAACAACATCGTGAACAATGCCTGACAGGCATTGAGGCCGGTTTAAATTCCAATGGCCATCATGTTGCGGCAGTTGAGCAGCAGATGAAACAATTGTTCGGTAAAAACAAGCCTATGATTTCCATTCCGATAAGACTGATTAGCTTATGCTTTATCGTATTAGAAGGCGATAGCGAGAACAAACATCACGACTTCTTCGGGTTCGATAAATGGCTTAACGCTACTTCGCATCGAGATCCAGAACAAGCCTTAGCTGCAACAGAGATTTATTTGGCCTATGTCAGCCGTACCATGTCGTATCTGTACGATCATGAAAATAGCCTTACCCAGCTCATGACCCGTCTTTTTGCTGAAGCAGAGGAGCGAGAAGAGTCTGATCATGGCTCGATGCTGCAACGTGTGGTGTTGATGCAGGACATGCTACTGTCATTAGGAGTAGATGGTGTCAACGATTGGCTAAAAGCCGCTGAGCGACCGTGAATACGAATAAAACTAACAATTGTGATTTCTGGTGATGAGTCAAAGTTCGCTCTAAATTTTTTCGAAGCTTTGTTGCAATTTCGTTTAGTGCCTGTGTATGAGGGCAGAAAGGCATAACAAAGCAATTAGAAATCAGCCACAAAAAGCGTGTTATGGACTCGCTAACGCTCGCCTTTTATCGCGTCGTTGAGCGTATGCCAAAAGTTAACATATCTCCCTAAATGTTTGCCGAAGATCGCTTTTGGATTTGAATCGGATTGAATCGACCCAATTCAGCCCCCCCCAAGAGTCATACAAGCCTTTATGTTGAACGAAAACTGAAGTGGGCTCAATGTTAAGGACAATTTCTTCATTTATTAATCTCATCTACCGATGAGATGCATTTGGCAACCAAGGGAGCTGCTGTTTTTTTTGGTTCGAGAATGGGTCCACTTCATTGAACAGCAAGGGAAAGGGCACCATGCCTAAAAACATTAAACTCTACCATATAACCCATATCCGTAACCTGACAGGGATTGTGGAAAGCGGTTTGTTGCTTTCACAGAGTCAGGTTCATGCCGAGAGAGTTCCCTTTATAAACATCGCCCATAACACTCTCCAGGACAGGAGAGCATCTACGAGGGTACCATGTGGCCCTGACGGGACACTTCATGATTATGTGCCGTTCTACTTTGCTTCCCGTTCCCCAATGCTCTATTCGATTAATCAGGGCAATGTTGAGGGGTATGATGAAGGGCAGGGTCCGGTGTTGCATCTGGTTACATCGATAAAGAACGTGCTTGATGCCGGGCTGGGCTTTGTTTTTACCGACGGCCATGGAATCATGGATTTCACTGATTTTTATGATGACTTGAAGGACCTTGACCATGTAGATTGGGACGTGATGAAGGCAACATACTGGGCGGACACGGAAGATGATACTGATCGGCGCAGGCGGCGGCAGGCCGAGTTTTTGATTCATGAGAAACTTCCTTTTCAATATATTGAGGAAATCGGCGTTATTGATAGAACCGTTCAGGAAGAAGTGGAGTCCTTAATGAGAGCATCCGTTTTTCGGCCAGGCGTAGCTGTCCGGCGGGGATGGTATTACTGAAATTGATTGCACAGGTGAATGAATATGATTGAGTTGACCAGAGGGAATTTGTTTGAGTCTGACGCAGAGGCTCTTGTGAATACGGTGAACTGTGTCGGTGTTATGGGTAAAGGGATTGCACTGCAATTCAAACAGGCCTTTCCGGAAAATTTCAATGACTATGCCAAGGCATGCAAGGCTAAGAAAGTCAGACTTGGAGAGATGTTTTTTTTCAGTTTAAACAAACTGTATAATCCGAAATATATCGTTAATTTTCCCACAAAGGATCATTGGCTGTCAAAATCGCGTATTCAGGATATTGAGACCGGGCTGGAGGACCTCAAACGTATTGTTGTAGAAAAAGAAATTAAATCCATTGCCATTCCGCCGCTTGGAAGTGGACTGGGTGGATTGTCATGGCCCAAAGTAAAAGAGAAGATCGAAAAAGCTTTTGCCGACCTCCCGAACATTAAAGTACTTCTCTATGAACCGGCCGGAGCGCCGAAGCCTGATGAAATAAAGGTTCACACTAAGAAGCCGAATATGACCCGGGGCCGGGCTCTGCTCATCAGGTTGTTAAAATCCTACGGCAGTATCGGCTATCGCAACAGTCTCCTTGAAGTCCAGAAATTGATGTATTTTATGCAGGAAGCAGGGGAAGAACTGAAACTCAGGTATAAGCAGCAGCAGTTCGGACCGTATGCCGAGAACCTCAACCATGTATTGCAACATATTGATGGACATTATATTCGGGGATATGGCGACAGAAGCCGCAAGGCACAGATATATCTGTTGCCGGGAGCGTATGATGAAGCCATGGCGTTTCTTGAAAAAGATGAAGAGGCTGAACGGCACCTTGAAAGGGTCGAACAACTGATACAGGGCTTTGAGACACCCTATGGCATGGAATTATTATCAACTGTTCACTGGGTCGCCAAAAAGGATTCCGACACAGCACTTGATTTGGATAAAATCGTTGAGAAGGTACAGCAGTGGACTCAGAGAAAAAAGCTGATAATGAAACCCTTCCATATAGAGAAAGCCTGGAAAAAATTAACTTCGGAACAGTGGATACTCTCCCACTGACAGGAAAAACTTTTTTTAAAGGGAAGTTGTAACTATTCAGCGAAATAACCGGGGACGAACACCGGCCTCTAATCTAAAAATAACAAAAAATTTTCATCAAGAAAAAATGTGACGTAAGCTGTTATTTTGACATCATTTTTAGTAGTTTTCCGCTACTTTTGTTACTTAGAAGATATGTGGGCGAACAAATATGAGGCCAGGTCTTGAAATATAAGAAAAATGATAATTCAAGACCTGACCGTTATGTTTTTGTGTGAAAGGATGGAGGCTCGGTTGTCAAGAAATGTTTAGTGCCTTAGTGGTAATTTTCTTGTTTGTTATGGCAGAAAAATTCTGAAGTTTTATGTAACGTCTGCGGTGCCACATGTTTTAAGGCACTTATACTTAAATGTTGCGCGAAATTAGAACAATTTGCAGAAAAACTCAATGTGATCAATATGTTACAGAGATATTTTTCTAAATTAACCGTAAAAGACAAAATTTTCGCAATTAATTTCGTAACTTCTTGATTTTACGATGCTTTGCTGAATTGACTCTTTTATGAAATAAATATTTTGACCATGCAAGAAATCTAATTTTTTTAACTAGTTAGCGATGCCGCCCCTAAAAAGTCAATGATTCACGGTTCTTACGTTAGCAATCGTCTGGAAATCCTTATTGCGTAGGACTTTAAGGAAAATTTGAAAATTTTCGCGCAGCATTTAAGTTATACCCCTCTGGGGGGTACTGAAAATAGTCCAGGACCTTTAAAAATTTCCAGTTTATCTGGGTTAGAAAGGCATTATCCGTCCTGTATTCCACCGAGTCCAATGGACGCACATGATCAGTAAAAGAAATATGTCTCCCACAAACCATGAACTGCAACTCGCCAATGACTTTGTCCGGTACACTGGCTGCAATATTTTTTTGACGGGCAAAGCGGGTACCGGCAAAACCACCTTTCTCCATAATCTGCATAAGAATACGGCAAAGCGGATGATTATCACCGCTCCGACCGGTGTTGCGGCCATCAACGCCGGCGGAGTAACGCTCCATTCCTTTTTTCAGCTTCCCTTTGGTCCATTTGTGCCGGGCAGCGAGACATATGAGCGCAATAAGCAGCGCCAGTTCAGGTTCAGCAAAGAAAAAAAGGGGATTATAAAAAATCTTGATTTGCTGGTGATTGACGAAATAAGTATGGTGCGGGCCGATTTACTCGATGCGGTGGATGCCGTGCTGCGCCGCCATCGCCGTAATAATCAGCCCTTTGGCGGAGTGCAGCTGCTTATGATCGGCGACCTGCACCAGCTCTCTCCTGTGGCAAAGCACGATGAATGGCGCCTTTTACAGCAACATTATGAGACGGTTTATTTTTTCAGCAGCAAGGCGCTTGGTCTTACTGAACTGCTTACCATTGAGTTGAAACATATTTATCGTCAGTCGGACGCCCGTTTCATCAAGCTCCTTAACCGGGTGCGTGAGAACCGGCTTGATGAATCCTCCAGAGCGGAACTTAACCGGCGTTACATTCAGGATTTTACACCAGCCGAGGACCAGGGTTATATTACTCTGACCACCCACAACCGTAGCGCCGAATCCATCAATCAGACCAGACTTGGTGCCCTGTCCCAAAAAGAACACCGTTTCAAAGCTGAAATTTCCGGAGATTTTCCTGAACATATCTACCCGACCCCGGCCACTCTCCTGCTTAAAAAGGGAGCACAGGTGATGTTTGTACGTAATGACCCTTCTGCTGAAAAGCTCTATTACAATGGCAAAATCGGCAAAATATGCAGAATTTCGAGCAAAAATATCCGTGTTATCTGCCCCGGCGAGCCGGAGGAAATCGTGGTTGAACCGGTCATCTGGGAAAATATCAAATACACGCTTAACGAAAAAAAGAGTGAGATCGAAGAGGACATCATCGGCAAATTCGAGCAGTACCCCTTAAAACTTGCCTGGGCCATTACTATCCATAAAAGTCAGGGGCTGACTTTTGATAAGGCCATCATTGATGCTAAAGCAGCCTTTGCCCATGGTCAGGTTTACGTGGCATTAAGCCGCTGTAAAACCTTGGAGGGCATGGTGCTGAGTTCTCCCATCTCATCCCGGGGGGTAGAAACGGACAAAGCAGTAATGTGCTTTGACGAAAACGCTCACCAAAACGAGCCGTCCGCAAACCTGCTTCAGGAAGCCAAAATCAGCTACCAGCAGCAACTGTTGCTTGACTGTTTTGATTTTCAATTATTGCTCAACCGTTTCAACCACCTTGTCCGCCTTTTGCAGGGTAACGCCGGATTAGTTCAGATATCAGGTGTTGCCGATATCCGCCAACTGGAGAAAAAGGCCAAGGAAGATATTTTTGTTGTCAGTGAAAATTTTAAACGGCAATTACGCACGATTTTTGCGGATGGTAACTTGCCTGAATCAGATGCGTATATTTTGGAACGGATCAGTAAAGCGTCAACATGGTTTCAGGATAAATTTGCCGTGATTTTTGGGGAGTCAGTGCAAAAAATGCACATGGAAACAGACAATAGCGAACTCCGCAAAAAAATTGGCAATGCCCTGAATAATCTTAAAAAAGAAATTGGTGTGAAGTTGGCCGGAGTAGAGTGCTGTGAAAAAGGATTTTCACCGTCGAGTTACCTGCGCGCTGTTTCAGCCGCTGAAATTGATTTTTTGCCTGAAAAAGAAAAAAAGCGCCAGCCGCCCCCGGCCTACACCGAATCAGACGTTGACCATCCGGAGCTGTTTCAGAGCCTGAAGGACTGGCGTTCCCAAAAGGCCAAAGAGGAAGAGGTTGACCATTTTCAGATTTTACATCAACGGGTATTGATCCTGATTGCAATATGCTTACCCGACAATACTGTCGATCTGAGGAAAATAAAAGGAGTCGGCAAGAAAACCGTTGCTAAATACGGAGAAGAAATTGTAGCACTGGTGTGCGCTTATCGCCAAAAACACGGGATAGAAAAGGTCGTACTGCCGGCGCCTGAAAAATTTCCCAAAAAAAGCGTCCCGGCAAAAGATGCTGCTTCGCCTTCCGGCGCCGGGACGAGAGATATAAGTCTTGATATGTTCAATAAAGGATTAACTATTGCCCGGATTGCACAAGAAAGATGCCTGGTAAAATCAACCATTGAAGGGCATTTGAGCTTTTTTGTGAAAAAAGGTAAATTAGATATCAACAAGCTGCTTTCACCTGAAAAACAACAGGCCATTGAAAAGAAACTTGCTGCAGCGCACAATAATTCCCTCAGTGAAATAAAAAACGAGCTGGGAGATGACTACTCCTATGGTGAAATCAAAATGATGCTGGCCCTTCAGAAATATCTGGCCTCGAAATGACCACGATCTGCTGGAGTGGCTCGGAAAGACAGAGGCCCATCCTTGAATATGCCTATGCAAAAATGGCAACCGACGCCGGGATCACCATGAGCAAATGCCGACTTTTTAAAGAAAACGGCAGACACCACTTTATGACCCGGCGTTTTGATCGCCTGGCCGGAGGCGAAAAGCTCCATATGCAATCACTTTGTGGGCTGGCGCACTATGACTATAATATCGCAGGCGCATATTCCTATGAGCAGGCTCTAATGGTAATTCGACAGCTTGGCTTGCCAATGAACGTAGTTGAAGAACAATTTCGCCGCATGGTGTTCAACATCATGGCCCGCAATCATGATGATCATGTCAAAAATATCGCATTCTTGATGGATAAAACAGGCCTATGGTCGCTCTCACCCGCCTTTGACATGATTTACAGCTTCAATCCTTCCGGCGCATGGACGGCAAGCCATCAGATGACAATGGCCGGCAAACGTGACGATTTCACACTGGAAGATTTCAAAGCATGCGCAAAAACTGCCTCGATGAAACGCGGGCGCGCCGAGGCCATTGTCGAAGAAGTCCGTAGAACGGTGTTGCACTGGCGGGATTATGCCGACGAAGTTGGTGTCCCCGGCATCCGGCGTGACCGGATTCAGAGTACACTCAGGGTGGAAGGGTTTTAAATACTATCTGTAAGAACAAAAAGGTTTGCTGCTATGGATTTGTTATTAAACGATATTGAAACCCGCGTTTTGGGGGCACTCATGGAAAAAGAGGTCACCACCCCGGAATACTATCCCCTGTCCTTAAACGGATTGACCGCTGCCTGCAACCAAAAATCAAACCGTTCACCTGTGGTCTCATTTGATGAGGAAACAGTGGTGCGGGCCATTGATACTCTGAAAGAAAAGCGACTGGCAGTTCCAAGCAATATTGGCAGAGTTCCCAAATATGCCCAGAATTTTACCAAATCACAGAATCTCATAGCCTCCGAGGCCGCAATTCTTTGTGTCCTGTTTTTAAGAGGTACTCAGACAATCGGGGAACTGCGCGGCCGCACCGAACGTATGCACCGTTTTGCCGGACTGGAAGCGGTGGAAGAATCACTGAACAGCCTGACAGAACTGGAATATGTCACCAAGCTGCCCCTCCAACCAGGCAGGAAAGAACACCGCTACACCCATCTTTTGGCCGGCGAGCCTGACATGTCGGAAGTTGCGGCCGAGACACAGCCGGAAAAGGCTACCCTGGTTGTGCGGGCTGAAAATGAACGGATACTTGCCCTTGAACAGGAAATGGTGGAACTGAAAGCTGAAATTGCTGAGCTGAAAACAAATTTTGAAAACTTTAAAGGCCAGTTTGAGTAACAAAAAGATTTAAATCTCTCCCTATCAACTTGTCCGGGATGTTTGGAATTATGTTGACTCAAGAGTACTAAAAATCTTCTCGTTTTTGTAAAGCTTGACAGTGGAATGGTTCAAGATTCGGTAATCATAGCTTGGCGGAAGGCATCTACGCCGCGTCATCGCCTTGTTTTGCTCAATGTTTTCAGTGGCAATCTTTACCAGTCGGTAGCCTTCACAGGTAGCAGTGATCGAATTATGTTGACTGAAGAAAATGATTCTGTCCCGGTTTTTCCGGTTTTTGATATCGATGAGCAAATGACTGGTTTCCCCCTCGATTCTTGGATCTTTTAATTTTAAGTCTGCAAAGTGCGCGGCAATCACAACATAAGGGCCAAGTCTTGAAATATAAGAAAAATGATAATTCAAGACCTGGCCCTTATAGTTTTGCGTAAAAAAAGCAGGTCATATGACCTGCCATGCTCTTTGACTATTGAATAGGGTTATCCTTTTGAGCAAGACAGTTTACTTGATTCTGTAGATGATAAGTACGAAGTGTATTCGTATAAATAACCACCTCGAAAGTGTATCTATTTAATCAGGCCAAGCCATAGAGCTTACAAAACTTCATCATTCGAGATTCCTGGTGACATCGATATTAAATCAGCATATAAAAAGGTTGGATGATCGCTTAACATCAAACTCTGGAACATATATGGATATTGTCCTTCATACGCCTTTGCATAAAGTCGCCGACAATGTTGCGGATATGCCGGGAAAACAAATTCCACGGAATTTTACCGCCTGGTCACGGCACATATCCGGCCCCATTTTAAAAAGAGCGGAGGGTGATCCTATTGGCTGAGATTGCCTCAATGCTTTGGGCCGGGCTCGGCTGGCCGCTTATCAGGCTGATAATATTAATTTCCATTGGGCTTCTGGTTGCAAATTTTATTGAATCCTTAAACTGGACCCATAGGATGGCAAGACTTTCTCGGCCCCTGATCAGGATCGGGCATTTTTCCGACATCTGCGGAGCGAGTTTTTCAATGGCCTTTTTTTCCGGCGTGACAGCAAACACCATGTTGTCGGAGGCCTATGATAAGGGGAGGATCAACAAACAGGAACTGATTCTTGCCAATCTTTTTAACAGCCTGCCCATCTATTTTCTTCACCTGCCCACAATGTTTTTTATTACTATGCCTCTGATCAAGGGCGCGGCATTCACATATGTTGGATTGACTCTGGTTGCAACATTACTTCGAACCGTTCTGGTACTTCTGGTGGGCAGGGCGGTGCTTCCCGTAAGGCTGGAAACAGGCGCTGAATACAAACATGAAACCGGGCGGATGAAGAGCTGGCGGGAGGCATTCAAAAAGGCCTGGCGAAATTACCGGAAGAGGATCCGCCGGGTTATCTTTTTTACTATCCCAATTTATACATTTTTCTTTTTGTTGAATCAGGCCGGACTCTTTAAATGGCTTGAACATCAGATGGCAAGTCACTTATTTATCCTGTCCTGGCTGCACCCGCAAAGTATTGGAATCGTTATTTTTCATATAGCAGCGGAATTCACTGCCGGACTGGCGGCGGCTGGTGCTTTGCTCGATTCCGGGACCCTTGGTCACAGGGAGATAATACTGGCGCTGTTGGTCGGCAATGTGTTATCATCTCCAATTAGGGCGGTCCGCCATCAGTTTCCGTTTTATGCCGGGATATTCAGTACGCGACTGGCATCCGAACTGATCATCTGGAGCCAGTCTTTAAGACTGGCAAGTGTGATTGTCGTAGGGATTGCATATTACTGGATCAGTATACCTTTATGAGTTTTTTTAAAACGGTTTGAGGATAACCTCAAGAAAAAAAATATTTTATGAGATCATCAAAAATGAAACCAATTAAAAAATTATTTATTGTCCTGGCCCTGCTTTATACCTGTTCTGCCACGTGCCTGGCCGATGTCCGGCCTGTTGATGACCTCTTTCCGATCTATCCGTGTATTCGGCCAAACGTAAATTTTTGGGAAAAAGTGTATACAAAAGAGCCCTCTAACCGGGGTTTTATTCACGATAGCATTAATCTTGACATTATTTACGATGTGATCGATGTCAAAAAGCAGGGTGAACCAGGGGCTCGAAAAATCAATAAAAAACGGATTAAAGCTGCCAAGAAAAAATACAAAAATATCCTTGCAAAGCTGGCAAGCGGCGGATCTCCTGCCACTGATGAAGAAAAAAGGGTGCTTGCACTGTTCCGGGATAACCCCAAATCATCAACGCTTCAAAAGGCCCGTGATAATATTCGTTTTCAGCGAGGCCAGAAGGATCGCTTTCTGCCCGGCATTATTAGATCAGGGGCATATCTCAAGGAAATGAAGGAGATATTCAGCAATTACGGCCTGCCTACTGATCTTACCTATCTTCCGCACGTGGAATCATCCTTTAATTACGAGGCTTACAGTAAGTTTGGGGCTGCCGGGGTCTGGCAGTTTACAAGGTCAACCGGCAAGCGTTTTTTAAGGGTGGGCTATGCTTTAGATGAGAGGCGGGATCCGATCCGTTCGACCCATGCAGCGGCTATTTTTTTAAAAGAAAACTACAAAAAGCTGGGCAGTTGGCCCCTGGCCCTGACCGCTTACAATCACGGAACTGCCGGCATGCTTCGCGCAAAAAAGGCCAAAGGCGGATATGAGCGGATTTTCAAGGAATATAATGGACGACGGTTCAGGTTCGCGTCCCGGAATTTTTATTCTGAATTCCTGGCTGCAAGAAAAGTAGCCAGAAATTACAGGTCCTTTTTCGGGACCGTTAGATTGGATATTCCTAAACAGACTACTGAGGTGGAATTACAGGGTTATGCGCCGGTTCATGAACTCGCGGATTATTTTGGGGTTGATTTGGCCACATTGCGAAAACTTAATCCGGCCCTTCGAAAGCCGGTTTATAAAGGGCAGAAGTACGTGCCGAAAGGGTACCGGTTACGACTTCTCAATGAGCGGGGCCAAAAGACAAAGCAGCTTGCCGCACGCATGCCCGATGATTTTTTTCTGGCCGGGCAGAAACATAGCCGTTTCTACAGTGTACAAAAAGGTGATACCGCAGGCAGGATCGCCATACGGCATGGCGTAAAACTTCAGGATCTGATTTTTGCCAACCGGCTTAACAGGCACGCAACCATTTATGTAGGCCAAAATCTGAGGATACCAACGCGTGGCGAAAAAATCAGCCGTCTTGCAAAAGTAAAACCTATCAGTAATGAACCTTCTGTACCTCAGGCTGTTACCCCGGAGCAGATTGCTACGGGGATTGCGGCGCCTGAAAAGCCGATAACTGCGTCGACTTTTTCAAAACAACCCGGCCGGGTGCCGGACGCTCCTAAACCGGTTGCGTCAAAACCGACTGCACCGAAATCGTCTGAGCAGATGCCCGCCCGAATCGAACAAGAGGAAATTACTCAAACATCCGTGGCCACGGAAATGACGGTTATGGCAAAAAACGAGATAAACCCTGCTGTTGTGTCAGGTCATCTTCAGGTTGAGAAAATGATAAAACGTAAAGGGAAAACTTTGGGTGTCATCCGGGTGGAGGCGGAAGAAACTCTAGGCCATTATGCGGAATGGCTCGGTGTGTCTGCTCAAGAAATCAGACGATTGAACAAAATAATATTCGGAAAAAAGATAAGAATTAACCAGTCTCTGAATGTCCCGTTTCAAAAGACCGGTGCTGAGGAATTTGAAGAAAAAAGGTATGAATTCCACAAAGAGGTTGAGGAGGATTTTTTTGTCGCGTACCGGGTCCATAGGGTGCGGACATATGAGATCAGAAAAGGGGACAACATCTGGACACTCTGCAGGGCTGAATTCGATATGCCGTTCTGGCTCGTAAAAAAATATAATCCTGCACTCGATTTCAATAGTTTGATGCCTGATCAGAAGATTCAGATTCCAGTTGTGGAGGAAATCACGGAAAGTTGACCAGCCTGGGAATATAAAAAAGGAAGAAGGGATAAGCTTATGACACGGGAAAAACCAAAGACCATTTATCTTAAGGATTACAAGCCGCCGGCATACCGGATTTCGGCCGTGGATCTTCATTTTGATTTGACTGACAATGGCGCCCTCGTAAAATCGTGCCTTGAATGTTCCTTCGCTGATTCGGATCAATCGTCTTCTCCCCTGGTGCTTAACGGAAAAGAATTTGAACTTATTTCCCTGGCAATTGACGGCCGTGCCCTGGGTGAGAATGAATACAAAACCGACGCGGAAACCCTTACGATTTTCAAGGCGCCTTCTTCATTTTCACTTGAAATCGTGACACTATTAAAGCCCCACGAGAATACATCCCTTGAGGGGCTGTACCGCACAAGCGGCAACTTCTGCACACAGTGCGAGGCACAGGGGTTTCGTAAAATTACCTATTTTGCGGATCGTCCTGATGTGATGGCCCGCTATACAACAACTATTATTGCAAACAGGGACAAATGTCCGGTCCTTCTTTCAAACGGGAATTTGGTCAAAAGCGGAGAACTGCCTGACAACCGTCATTTTGCCGAATGGGAAGACCCGTTCCCCAAGCCATGCTATCTGTTTGCCCTTGTGGCGGGCGACCTGGCCATGATCGAGGATAAATTCGTCACCTGTTCCGGCCGCACCGTCTCTTTGCAGATTTACGTTCAGCTCCACAACCGGGACAAATGCGGCCATGCCATGGCTTCGTTAAAAAAGGCCATGCGCTGGGATGAGGAGGTGTTCGGCCTTGAATACGACCTTGATCAGTACATGATAGTGGCAGTGGATGATTTTAATATGGGCGCAATGGAAAACAAGGGGCTCAATATCTTTAATTCCAAGTATGTGCTGGCGAGTTTTGATACGGCCACGGATGATGATTACGAAGGCATCGAGTCAGTCATTGCGCATGAGTATTTTCACAACTGGACCGGCAACCGGGTGACTTGCAGAGACTGGTTCCAACTGAGCCTTAAGGAAGGGCTCACTGTGTTCCGTGACCAGGAATTTTCAGCAGACATGTCCTCCCGTACCGTTAAGCGGATAGGTGACGTGAAGATGCTCCGCAACCGGCAGTTTCCCGAGGACTCCGGCCCGATGGCACATCCGGTCAGGCCTGATTCATATATTGAGATCAACAATTTTTATACAATGACCGTATATGAAAAGGGTGGAGAAGTGGTGCGCATGATTCACACCATTCTCGGTCAGGAAAGATTTCAAAAGGGGATGGAACTCTATTTTAAACGCCATGACGGTCAGGCGGTTACAACGGATGAGTTTATTCAGGCAATGGAAGATGCCGATTCCGAAACAGGTAAAGTGGATTTCAGTCAGTTCCGGCTCTGGTACAGCCAGGCGGGAACTCCTGAAGTGACCGGGTCCGCTGCATATGATTCGGCTTTAAGGACCTATTCGCTTACCCTAAAACAGAAAACAAGGCCAACCCCTGGTCAGCCGGAAAAGGAACCCCTTCACATTCCAATGGCAATCGGACTTATTGGAAAGGATGGAAAGGATCTGCCTCTTCAGCTTGAAGGTGAATCATGGCCTTTTCCGGAAACTACACGCATTCTGGATTTTACCGGGAAAGAGCAGACATTTAATTTCGTAAATCTTTCGTGTGAACCCGTGCCCTCATTCCTACGTGGTTTCTCCGCCCCCGTGAAGCTGGATTTCGACTACACTGACCATGTTTTGCGGTTTCTGCTTGCCAATGAAAGTGATTCTTTCAATCGTTGGGAGGCGGGACAGCGGCTGGATATCCGGATAATCATGAGCCGGATTGACGACTTCATACAGTCCGGAAGACTTACGCTGGAGAAATCGTTTATGGATGTGTTCAGGGGTATCCTGGAAGATGACACCATTAATGATCACAAGTTTACAACACTGCTTCTGACCCTTCCCTCAGAGGAATACCTGGCCGAATTCATGGACATAATCGATGTGGATGCTATTCACGAAGTCCGGCAGTTTATCCGGGCCGCCCTGGCCTCTGAATTGCACGATCTCTTTTTGTCTGTCTATCATGCCAACGTAACTCCGGGGCCTTATTTTTATGATGCCGGAAAGGCCGGCCAAAGGCGTCTGAAAAATCTCTGCCTTTCATATTTGATGATCCTTGATGACGAGCCTGTGCGGAAGATGTGCGTTAAGCAGTATCAGGAAGCGGACAACATGACTGACGCGCTTAATGCATTGCAGGCCCTTGTCCACGGGTTTGACTGCCCTGAAAAGGAGGATGCACTGGCTTCATTTTACAAAAGATGGAAGGATGACACGCTTGTCCTGGACAAATGGTTTGCGATTCAGGCCACGGCCCCGCTGTCGGACACAATGACCCGTGTAAAAAGGCTCATGAATCATCCTGCCTTTTCAATCAAAAATCCCAATAAAGTTCGTTCTCTTATCGGGGCATTCTGTGGGGCAAATCAGGTCTGTTATCACAACAAGTCAGGAGAGGGGTATGTTTTTCTGGCTGACAGAGTTCTGGAACTTGACCGCCTGAACCCGCAGATCGCGGCCCGGCTGCTGGGCAACCTGAGCAGATGGCGCAGATATGACAAAAAACGGCAGTCCATGATGAAGAAACAACTTGAAAGGATCCTGGGCCGGGACAAGCTCTCCGGAGATGTCTATGAAGTAGCGGAAAAAAGTTTAAAAAAGACGGTCGAGTAGACGGATTTCTACTGGTAAGGATTCTGGGGCACTGGTTCAGTTTAATTGGGGGATATAAGCATCTGATATTATTAGCATATCTTTTTTTATTACTTGCAAAACGTTATTCTGAAAGCTTATCAAACTACACTCATAATTCCTTGAAATTGCACCCTTTTTTCTGTGATGGGTTGCATAGCGCTGAAAAACTACTTGGAATAAACGCCTACTACCATACATGATAACATGTTGATTTCACAGTGTAAAGCTTCCCAATTAAACTGAACCAGTGCCAAAT
>JAYEGR010000038.1:0-15984 GCA_034659175.1 Thermodesulfobacteriota bacterium
AAGTCCTGCAGGAATTGCTGGAAAACAAACACAAAGCTCTGGTTTTCAGTCAGTTTGTAGGTCATCTTAATTTGATACGCACTTATCTGGATGAAAAAAATATTCATTATCAATATCTGGATGGCAGTACCCCGCTCAAACAACGTAAAATTGCCGTAGATTCTTTCCAGGCGGGTAAAGGCGATGTTTTCCTGATTAGTTTGAAAGCCGGCGGATTGGGATTGAACCTGACTGCGGCGGATTATGTGATTCACATGGACCCATGGTGGAATCCGGCGGTAGAAGATCAAGCCTCGGATCGTGCTCACAGAATTGGTCAACATCGTCCCGTCACGATTTATCGTTTGGTTGCCAAAAATACTATTGAAGAAAAAATTGTAGAAATGCATAGCCGAAAACGGGATTTGGCTGATAGTTTGTTACAGGGCAGTGACATGAGTGGTAAAATTTCCAGTAAGGAATTGTTGGAGTTGATAACGAATTAACTCTGTTATTTGGAAATTTTTTCACTTAACTCGGCGTGAGTTAGCTGTCACTTACTTAACTTTGATCAATTTCTGTCTACCCTTGATGATATTCTTCAGTCCGGATTCTATCTAAAAGCTGTTCGCAAGGGAGTTATCCGGCGATTGAATCCAACCCCAGATAATTCAGCATCGTTCAAGAATGTAGGGTGCGTTTTACGCACCATTTCAATTTCAGCAAATTCCCATGTCATTGATTCAGGCCAACCAGTCGTGCTCACGAATTATGTCAATGGTGCATGGAATGCATCCTGCCGGGCTTAACAGCTCAATAGCTCTTCAACAGGGTTAATGTACGTTTCATCTCGTTTTGCACTACCATGTATCCTTCATCAAACCCCATGCCTGGTTTTGCCAGCATGCGCTCAGGCCGGGCTGCCAGGGCTACGTGAACACAGGTTCGGGCCGAGATGTCGGTTTCATTGCAGGTTCCGCCCTGATAGGACTGCATTCCGTGCGATTTGCAGTAGAGAATGCTCTCTACGATGTTGTGAATACTGCCCAGGTCAGGTGTCTTAATCTGGACCATGTGGCAGCACTCGGCATCCGTGAAGTCCTTGATGTCCTCAAAGGTGTTGCACCATTCGTCAGCAACGATTTCAACGCCTGAGCCAAGGGAGGTGAGACGATCCTTGATCTTGCCCAGCGCCTCTATCTGGGGCTCTTTGGCTTCTACATCAACAGGGCCCTCGATGTAGAGTTTGAACTCCATGGCATGCTTTTCCAGAGAGGCCACGTAGTCTGTCACACGATCCGTATTATTGTCAAAGATTTCACCGATATTGCCATACACGTCAATGTGTAGGTCCGGGCAATATTTGGAATCCACCCGAAGGCGTCTTATGCGGCCGACAAGCCAATCAATGTATTCCCGGAGTTTGCCGCCGTCAACTCCCAGTTTGTCGGGAATGTTGTTGATCAGGCCGTGCGGGAGGACATCGACATGCTTGATGATCATCTTGTCCACGCCTTCATAACGGTTGTCGCCGGACTGCCCGAACAGAGGCACGGGCTCAAGGATGATCGGCAGATTGTATTCATTGCACAATATTTCGGTTTTCTGCTTTCTGTCGGCCCTGGCGACGGCATCCAGGAAGACCTGGCTCAGGCCGTAGCGAATGGCCGTATGCATCCGCTTGCCGTCAAACTCCAGAATGTCGATCCACTCAGCAAGTCTCTTAAAGGAATCCAGATCCTCTCCCTCGATCAGCGGCGCAATCTTGTCATTTAAAAACGGCAGGTAGGTTGCGGCAAGGAAAAGGGGATCACGACCTCCTGCGCCTGAATACTGCACAGCGGCTGCATCGCCGAATGCCACATCATCGTTTTCCAGCACAAGCATGATGGAAATAGATTCACCGGCCTGTCGGATCTTGGAAAAGCCGGTTGTGACAGGTTCGCCTTCATAGGTGAAACCATCGTGCCTGACTCCTTGTTTGACGGCACGTTGATCGTCAAAGAAAAAACCGGTTATTCCGGATGAAAAAAGAGCTTTTTTGATTTTCATAACTCACATCTTTTAAAATTTTTTTCCGCGGGGGCGGCCTACTAGCCGGCCTTTGCTGATTGCATAGATGTCATCTATAACCATCTGGAAGCTGGGCCTGCGTCCTTCCGCCGAGGCGCGTGCCGCAACCTGTTTATTGTGAAATTTGAGTATGGTTTTGTCCAGCGGGACGTTTCCAGGCTGGAAGACACGAATGGCGCCGAGGTTGTCACGAATCGGCAGGAGCTTGCCCCTGTTGTGAATGGACGGCGCAAACGGAATGTCGATAACGCCGGCTTCGAATGCCCGGACGGCGCCTGATGCAATATCGCCTTTGCCGAGACTTAATACCTTGTTCATTACCTGACGGACTTCCTTGCCTATCATATCGATTTCGTCACGCATATTTAACGTGTCCGGCATGATCTGGTCGGCAAGCATGTTGACGATCTGGCCGGTGGCCTTCAGGCCTTCGCGGTTGGCTTCCTTTGTCGGTATACCCAAGGCTTCATGCGGGGTCTTGACGATAACCTTGGTGACCTTGGCCAATGCGGCAACTGCACCGCCCCAACTGATTACCGAGAATGCTTTTGCCTCATCTTCAGGAAAACCGCCCATCCATTGATGGAATACCGTGGTCAGCTCGTAGTTTTTGTAACCGGCATTATTGAAGTACTCATCCGCCAATTCCCGTAGCGAAAGCATTGCAGCGACATCCTGCACCATGTTGCCGGCCTGACCATAGCCGATGGTAATAGAGCGTACACCCTGCCTGAGGGCGAGGAGTCCCTCGATTATTGCGACGGTATGGCTGATAAACGGCGGAACCAGTGTCCCTGACAGGGGCCCGAACGGTTCGCGATTAATACGGACTCCGGCCTCTTCATAGATGCCGACAAGGCGGTCAACGTATTGCCAGTCCCTGATGGATTTTTCCAGGGGAATTTTTTTGGTATAGGGAATATTGTAAGAAATGCCGCCGCCTTCATAGGATGTAAAGCCGGCTGCAAGGGTAATTTCGGCAAGAAGCCGGGCGTCGGGCGTTCCGTGGCGTACTTCAACCGGCCTTTTGGTCTGTTCAATAACCCTGCGGCATTCAGCAACGCCGTGATTAACAGCCGGGAAACCGTTTAACAGCGAATGGCCGGCTTTAAGGGATTTTTCAATACCTTTTTGCGCCTCTTTGTAACGGTTCTGCCGTGTGTAGGCGTCAATCGTTGTCGGCAGCAGATCGCAATCCGGTTCCAGGAAACGGAGCAGTTTGATATGTTCATTTACAAGGGCCACGCCGGCGCGTGGCTGTAAGAGTACCTTTTTAGCCTTGTCTGCTTTTATGAGGACGGACGAAAACCGCTTCCTGGGCGGCATCTTTTTCTGGTACTCGATTCCATCCTCAAGCCTTGCTACGTCTTTTCCGGTCGGCCAGGTGGCGAGCACTTCACTGCGAATGGAATTAAATTCTTCATCCGACAATTTTTTATCTTTAATTTCCAAGTTTATGGGTTCCGGGTTCAAAGGTTCAAGATTCAAAGGTTCCGGGTTCAAGGTTCAAAGGTTCAAAGGTTTATCGGAATTTTTCCCTATTCAACCCGGAACCTCTGAACCCGAAACCCGGAACCCCTTCAAGTTCTCTCAAGGCCTTTAATCGCTGCGTCAACGGCGGCTTCAGGAAAGACCAGTGATGCATTGGCCAGGACCGGGAAATAATGGTCGGCGTCCACGTAGTAGGTATATTGCCGGGGCACAAGATGACGTAGATCGTCGTCCAGAATTTTAGAATTTGCCCTGAAAAAAATTTTTCGAAACCGGGAGAGATATCCGCCTGTCCCGATGATCTTATTTATTTCGCGTAAATCCTTGCCATACTGTGCCAGACGTTCACCATCCACGCTGAATATTTGTTCCTGAACCCCGGCATGGCGAATGACCGCAAGTGTAAAGCAGGCCGCGGCCAGAATAGAGTCAAAGCGCATTTCTTTTTTATCAATGGGCAGATAGAATGTGTTCTCTGATATCCGATCCACAAAGGCTTTGAATTCATCATATGACAACCCCTTGGCTTCCACCATCTCCCGGATCAGTGAATCAGCAGAAACAATGGCGGATTGGGCCGTAACCCGCATACCCAGATCAGCTTCTACACTTCGTTTGTAATGCGGTTCAGGCAGGCCCTTGAAAAGGACGTTTTCTTTTACGAATGCTTTATTTGTTGAATAAAAATCAGTTGTGGCGCCACCCATGTCAATCAGACAGAAATCACCAAAGTCCGGCCGGGTCTCCGCAATCAACTGCACAAACTCAAGCATTGCCAGAGGCGTTGGACGTGGCGGTTCGCCGGCCTTTGCCATCACTTCGTCCAGACCCTTTCCCTCGACAATCTCCTTTAAAAAGACCTCGCGTATCGCCTCTTTGGCCGGAATCGGATTCGGGCGGTCGATGGAAGGCAGAACGTTTTCAGTAATTGTGAGCGTTTTTTCATGAAGAATATCAGCCACTTCGTCCTCTACGCTTCGATTGCCGGCATAGATAATAGGGCAACTGAGGCTGGATTCAGCCAATTTTCGTGCGTTGTGCAGCGGATAGTCTTCGTTTCCGCCGTCCGTTCCCCCGGTCAGAAGAATAACATCCGGTTTCGTCTTTTGGAGTTCGCGGATATCAGCGGAGGAGAGTTTGTAGGAAAATATATTGGTGACACGTCCTCCGGCTGAAACCGCGGCTTCGCGAGCCATCTTCAGCGTGAGATCCGGGACAATACCGATTGATGTAATTGCCAGGCCGCCTTTTGCCGAAGATGAATAGGTTATCTTGGTTTCGGAAGGCGGGTCAAGATCGGACAGCGCTTGAGCAAACCCGTCGGCAAGCCGATCCACTGTTGTCGGATGGATGGTGGCGCGGGCAATCTTTAGTTTGTTCTCTTGAAGAATTAATAAGGCTCCCTTGGTGTAAGTCGAACCTATGTCAATGCTTACCACGCTTTGCATTTTTGTGTCTCCTGGTAATATCCTTTTTCAATTGCGTTATTACTTTTTTAAGGTCGCAGTCAGGACGGAAAACCCGATCATACCCCATTGCCTTGAATTTTTTTTCTGTCCTTCGAAAGTCACTCTTGCCGACAACCAGATTCCCGCCGACATAGAGGATTACGTCTTCGATACCGCGCTCTATACAGTGGTCGCGAAGCCCCTCGCAGTCGATCTCGCCATGGCCGTAAAGTGAAGAAACCAAAATTGCCTGTGCACTGGTTTCGATTGCCGCGTCAATGAATTCTCCCTGACTCACCATCACACCCAGATTCACCACGTTGATTTTTGCATCCGTAAGCACTGCCTCCAGGATCTTGTTGCCCACGGCGTGGCAATCAGCACCGATTACTCCGAGAACAACAGTTGGCTTTTTGCCCATACTGCATGGCCTCCAATAATTGTGAGGTCTTCTCTTCTATTCAAATAAACCTTCCCTGAATTTTCTTGAAATTCCAATCATTTTTTTACTTCTATATGAGGTAAATCTTCTCTAAATTCGGCTACCAACTTAAAGCGGGACATTTTCCGCCATTTTGGCTCTATGGCAATTCCAAAATCAAGCAAAATTTGAGGAGTTGCTGACTGGTTGAATTTACAGGCTGTCCCGCCTTACGTTGGTAGCAAAAGATAAAATGGTTCCGGAAGAGGATGAAGAAGAGATAACCGTTAATGTTTCGGTGATAGAAAAAAACATATACCGTGCCGTCAGGGAAAAATTTATACAGCAAATCCCATTATTTAAGCAAATATTGAATTTTCAGTACAATACAGACCCACATACCCTTATAACAGCGTCAAAAAGTCGTTTAACACCAAATGCAGAAAACACGATAACCTCTTGAAATTAAACTGGAATACTAACCCCGGGAATTACCAGAGAGCCAAAATAACTTCACATTTTCATGCGTTGATCCATCCCGCATGGCTGTGCTGGTGAATGTTATATTATTTTTGCTTGTCCAGATCGGCTACCGCCTTTTGAACGAGCCGTTGTACCATAGTGTCTAATGTCACTCTGCCGGACTCTGACAAAGAGAGACCCAGAACAGAGGTCGCCTTGGCGCCCACCTCCATTTTTTCTTCAAAGTATCCTGATGTGACCTGCTCGGATGTTGAGGCATCCATCACCTTGCAGCGCAACCCTATTATCCATACACCTGCTGTATCGGCGGTTCTGACCGAGCCGCCGGCTGTTGAAATAACCGAACCATCAGTGCCGCCTACAAGAGTCCCTGCTATTCTGCCTATCGTAGACAAATCGAATCCCTGGCCGGCCTGTGCCACTTTCTCCGCCTTTAAAATATCCTGATTATAACGGATTTGGGGAGAAAAGCCTTGCGTTATTTTGTGTTTTCGTGTGTCAAGTTATCTATTATTTGCCCGGCAGGGCCGGGAAATAAGGAAAAATTCCGACCAAATAAACCTTGAACCTTTGAACCATTTCTAATAACTCTGGTGAAGTCTATTCAAATCGGCTATATTTATACTTTTTTAAAAATTCGACAGGGAAAAGGGTAACCGATCACTGGGCAGCAAAAGCCACGCAGGATTGCAACCCTATCCCTGTAAACGTTCACAGATGCGGTCTGTGAACATTATGTGAAAGGAGATGTAAGATGGGCGCACAAGTAATTGATGTCGTTATTATAGGCGCTGGTCCGGCAGGATTGCAGGCCGCGGTGCATGCTGTTCGAAAAAAGGCTTCCGTGCTTGTCTTGGGAAAGGCGGGACGAAGCAGCATATACAGTGCCCATGTAGAGAATTACCTGTGTGTAGACGGAGTTACTGAAGGAAGCGAAATGCTTAAGGTGGGCCGCGAACAGGTTGTGCGATTCGGGGCCGAGATTGCAGAGGAAGACGCGCTTGAGATCCAAAAGAAAGATGATTTTTTTCTGGTCAGGACAGAAACCGGAAAAGACGTTATTGCCAGGACCCTGGTACTTGCAACCGGCTCAACCCGTTCGAAACTGAATGTAAAAGGAGAGAAGAAACTGCTTGGCCTGGGAGTGAGCTATTGTGTAGATTGTGACGCCAATTTTTTCCGAAATGTCCCTGTGGCAGTAGTCGGAAACGAGAGTGCGGCTGTGGACGGCGCCCTTACTCTGCTTGGTTATGCGTCCGAAGTCTTCCTTATCGCAAAAAAATTATTTGTTTCGGAAGAACTTGGACGGAAACTCGCAGGCAGCAAAATTAAACTGATGGAAGGGACGTGGGTCAAGGAGATCCTTGGTGATTCCGAATTAAAGGGACTTCTCCTGGAGGATGATTCCACGTTGACTGTTGAAGGCGTGTTTATTGAACTGGGCGCGAAAAACGCAATTGAACTCGCCACCACTATCGACGTGCAACTGGATACTGAAACCTTTTCCTATATTGCTACTGATAAAAAACAGGCAACCAACATCCCGGGTATCTATGCCGCAGGCGATGTGGCAGGCCCGCCGCATCAGATGGCCAAGGCCGTCGGAGAGGGATGCGTGGCCGGTTGGGGAGCGGCAAATTTTGCCCGCATCATGAAAAAGAGAATGTGATGAAGGTTCAGGGTTTCAAAATTAACTTAAACTTTTGACCCTTTGAACCCTGCTTGCAACCTGAGTAATTACAGGAAAACTTAAAGATAATGTTGCGTTTTATCTCTCCTTTTGCTATATGAGCGCAATAAAAATTGTTGGTACCCCAGGGCTGTTAATGGATGATTCCAGGTGGGACGATTCCTCTGTAGCCCTAATGAAATTGGCGATTAAAGAGGCCCGAATGGCCGGGGAACGGGGTGAGGTTCCGGTTGGCGCCGTTATCGTGGACCCGGACGGAAATGTCCTTGCCAATAACGGAAATCGGTGCATTGAACTGAATGATCCAGGCGCTCATGCCGAGATGCTGGTCATGCGCCGGGCAGGCGCCCGGATCGGCAACTATCGCTTGACAGGTTCCACTCTGTATGTAACCCTAGAACCGTGTGTGATGTGTGCCGGCGCCATGATCCATGCCAGGATACAGCGACTGATATTCGGGGCGCTTGATCCAAAGGCCGGGGCAATGGTCTCGATGTATCAGATCGGCGTTGACCGGAGACTTAATCACATAATTGAGGTTCAGGGCGGTTTGATGGCTGAGCAGAGTTCCCGGCTTCTAAAGGATTTTTTCAAGACTAGAAGGAACGGTTAGGGTTCGCCCAAAAATAAATTTACATTTTCAGGTGTTGAGGCGCCCGCATGGCAAGGCGCGAGGAGGGCGAATAGCAGGGCTATTTAACCGACGAGCAACGCAGCCATGCGGGATGGATCGACGCATGAAAATGTAAATTTATTTTTGGGCGAGCCCTTAGCCCGGAGAGGTACCGAAGTGGTCATAACGGGGGCGACTCGAAATCGTCTGTTCCGGGAAACCGGGACCGTGGGTTCGAATCCCACCCTCTCCGCCATTAAATTAGGCATCAATAGAAGAGTAACTCTGCGATCGGTTTGAAAGGTAATTTGAATATCTGATTTATCAAACTTATTATTTAAAAATAAAACAAACAATGTTATCGTACTGGAGAGGTGACCGAGAGGCCGAAGGTGCACGACTGGAAATCGTGTGTTCCGTTTATAGCGGGACCGTGGGTTCGAATCCCACCCTCTCCGCCAGTCCATAATAAGGGCTCGCCCAAAAATAACTTCACATTTTCATGCGCCAGTCCATTTCGCATGGATGCGTTGCTCGTCGGTTAAATAGCCCTGCTATTCGGCCTTCTCGCACCTAATTATGCGGGCGTATCAATACCTGAAAATGTAAATTTATTTTTGTGCAAATCCTAAGGTTTTCGGTTTGATAGCCGGGTCCTGCGCAACAAAGACTCGCGAACCCCGCCAGATCCGGGAGGAAGCAACGGTAGTGAGAAACTTTGTGTGCCGCAGGGGTGCCTGGCTATCATTTTTTTTGTCCGAGGAATATATCTGTGCCTTCTGAGTAGTTACCTGGAAAACGCTCACCATGTCCTATCTGGTTCTGGCCAGGAAATGGCGCCCTAAGACATTTGAAGAGGTCGTGGGGCAGCAGCCTGTTGTGCGCACCCTTAAAAACGCTATCAAGCGAAATCGGGTTGCTCATGCCATGATCTTCAGCGGAGTAAGAGGGGTCGGAAAGACCACCCTGGCCCGTATCATGGCAAAGGCATTGAACTGTCGAAAAGAAACAGACAATCCGCCGTGCAATGATTGCGAATCATGCCTCGAAATTATGGAAGGTAGTTCAATTGATCTTCATGAGATCGATGGAGCTTCTAACCGAGGAATTCAGGAAATTCGCGAATTAAAAGTGAATATCCGTTTTCTCCCCACCAAAGAACGGTTCAAAATAATAATCATTGATGAAGTCCACATGCTGACAACAGAGGCATTTAACGCTCTGTTAAAGACCCTTGAGGAACCGCCTGAACATGTTTATTTCATGTTTGCAACCACGGAACTTCATAAGGTTCCGATCACGATCCTTTCCAGATGTCAGCGTTATGAGCTGAAACGAATCCTTTTTTCCGAACTGTTTAGCTTTTTCAAAAAGATCTCGGAACAGGAAAATGTAACGATTTCAGATAAAGCCCTTAAAATGATTGCCCGGGAAGCGGCCGGCAGCATAAGAGACGGGCTGAGCCTCCTGGACCAGGTTTTTTCATTCAGTGACAATGATGTGACGGACAATGATGTTTCACAGGTCTTGGGACTGGTCGATTGCCAGGTAATCGAGGATCTTGCGGGAGCGCTCCTGGCAGGCGATCTTGAAAAAAGCCTTAAGATTCTGGGCAGGAGTTACTCATCCGGAATTGACATAAAGAGATTCACAAACGACCTGCTGACCCGTTTCAGGGCTATACTCATATGCAGAACCAGCGGCAGGCCTGAAGATATCCTGGGGGACATGACTGATCAGGAACTCGCTGATATAAAAAAATCGGCACAGTCTCACACTCCTCTGACCCTGTATCATTATTATCACTCCATCCTGAAAGGCATGGAGGAAATGCAATATTCATCTCATCCGCGGCTTGTGCTTGAAATGACCTTTATAAAGGCCATTCAGGCAGGAGATGTTGTGCCGGTTTCCTCCATAATCGAACGGCTCGATGGACTTTTAAAGGGCCTTGACCGCGAAACGCATGAACCTGCAGGCCCTCGGGTTCCTGTTGCCGAGCCGATTGTACCCGAAAAGGATGTTAATTCAGACTCGGTGTATATTACGCCTGAAAAGAGGATGGCTACTCCTTCCAGTACCATGGAAGAAGCTGAAATTAAAGAACCTGAAAAGCTTTCAACTTCTGAAGTTAAAACCGCGTCCAAAGTCAAGCCCTGTAAAAAGAACATACAGGGCCACTGGGCGGATTTTATTGTATATGTGAAGGACCGGAAGCATTGGATGGGAGTTGTGCTCGATCTCTGTTCAAATGCCAGGGAGGAAGGGTTGGAACTGATACTCAAGTATGACGACCTATCAGACTGCCAGGTGTTAAAAGAACAGGAAAATTTTAAATTGCTCACGGAATTTGCCCAGGATTTTTTTCAAAAAGAGTTCATTGTCAGAGTCTGCGCTCATGGGTCCTGTACGGGCATATCAAATGAAAAAAATGAAGACAGCCCCCAGAAGGCCCGAAAAACGCTTCAGGAAGATCCTCTGGTACAAATGACCGCCGACATTTTCAACGGTCGGATATCAGACATCCGAACCGGCCCGAGAAGCAGGTGAATGACGAATGACAATAACGAGTTGTAGGTTAATAAAGGGAGGTATAACCTGATGGATATGGAACAGATAATGAAACAGGCTCAGCAGCTCCAGCAGCGGCTTGGCCAGGCACAGGAAGATCTGGGAAAAAAAAGCGTCTCCTCAACAGTGGGCGGTGGTATGGTGGAGGCTACTGTGAACGGCCGGCATCAGCTCCTGTCCATTGTAATTGATAAGGAAGTGATTAATCCTGATGATCCGGAAATGCTCCAGGATTTAGTTGTTGCCGCGGTAAACGATGCAATGAAAATGGCCCAGGAAATGGTTCAGAAAGAGATGTCCGGCCTGACCGGAGGAATCAACATACCAGGGCTGTTATCTTGATTCCTGAATTCTATTCATAAGGGGGGTACAACACAAAAAAGTGACAAGTTAATGTTTGGCTTGTTCGCAGTGTTATGTTCAACATGCTCGTTAACGTACTCGTGAACGTACACGTTAACGTGTTTGGGGCATAATGTACTATTAATTTCGTTTACGTGTACGTTCACGGCATGGTGCCCTAATGTTGAGACTGATTAGCGCAATATTTACATTATCTTACTGGTGTCACTTTTTTGTGTTGCACCCTTCACAAGGTGCCATGTAAATGGATGTTGTTCCTGCAGCGCTGGCCAAGTTGATTTCAGATTTTAGCCGTTTACCTGGAATAGGTAAAAAGACCGCCACAAGACTTGCCCTGTATATTTTGAGAAGGCCTGAAGCAGAGGCACAGGCCCTGGCCGGAGATCTTGCCGAACTTCATAGATCAATCCGGCTTTGTTCCAACTGCTGCGCCTTTTCAGAAACAGATCCGTGTGTCATATGCAGCGATCCGAAACGGGACCCGAGTATAATCTGCGTTGTAGAGGGGCCAGGGGACCTGATGGCCATTGAAAAAACCAGTTCATTTAAAGGCCGGTACCACATCCTTCACGGCGTCCTGTCTCCCATTGACGGCATCGGCCCGGATGAGATAAAGGTAGATGCCTTGATTAAAAGAATAAGGGCCAAAGGCGTTAGCGAAATACTTATTGCGACAAGCTCCACCGTTCCGGGCGAAGCCACTGCCTCCTTTTTGATCAGCCGGCTGAAAAATGAACCGGTCCGAGTGACCCGGCTGGCCTGCGGCATTCCCATGGGAATGGATATCAAATACGCCGACGAATTCACCCTTGCAAGGGCCATTGATGCCCGGGAAGATACTTAAAGATGGAGATCTTAACGGATTGGGGGAGGAAAAAAGTATTCCTGGTCGAACTATCAAAAAATTAACCTGAATCTTCTACATGGGACATTGCCCTGCTCATAACTAACTGAAAACAAAGTAAATTACAATTTTACTTGGTAAATATTGGGCAGCACTACACAGAAAGGCGATCAGGCTGATTTTTTGATAAAAATCGACCACGGGAAATACCAGAGAGCCTAACCCAGATAAACTGGAATTTTTTAAAGGTCCTGGATAAGTACCTTAGAAAATATTTTCTGCCAGAAACGCGCAGAAAATATTTTCTAAGGTACTAAACTCTTTATAAAATTTTTAAAAAGGGGGGGAATGATTATGAGTGAAATTAAATTTGTTTCTTTGTCGGACATGCATTTTGGCCAGAACAGCGGCATACTGACCCGGTTGAAAACCGCAAACGATATTCAGGACCCATTAAATGCCAGTCCCGTGCTGGATTCGCTTTGCCTCTGTCTTCGTAACCTCCTGGAATCGCAGAACAACAAACCCACCCTGATCCTGAACGGCGACATCCTTGAAATGGCGCTTACCACCACCAATCAGGCCGCCATGGTTTTTGAAAGATTCCTTGAAAGGGTAATGCCTGACGACAAGGATAAACAACTGTTTAAAGATATCATTTATGTCCCTGGAAATCACGATCATCATCTGTGGGAAACCGCCCGTGAGACCCAGTATGTAGAATTTATCAGAAATTCCGTTGATGATTTTCTCGATAGACCAAGACACGCCACCCATCTCTTAATTAACCGGGAAATAGGAAAGCCGCCGCCCTCATATTTTCTCGAAAATCTGATCCGAAGAAAAAGGCAAGATGAAAATTGGTTCGATATCCGAGTTGCCTACCCCAATCTCGGATTGCTCTCCGATGATAATTCCAGATGCGTTCTTTTTCATCATGGTCATTTCATCGAATCAATTTACCATTTAATGTCCGACGTTATGACCATGGCTTTTCCGGACCGCGAGCAGCCTGAAAATGTTTGGGACACAGAGGCTGAAAATTTTGCCTGGATAGATTTTTTTTGGTCCGCCATGGGCCGGTCCGGACAGGCCGGAAAAAAGGTAGAAGCCATTTACGAGAGTTTGAACCATAAAAAGGCAAGAAATAAATTAATTGACAATATTTCAAAAAGCATGGCCGAAAAAATTAACATCCCGGTCTTAAATGAATGGCTGGAAGAAAAAACAATAGCAGTTTTACTGAAATACATTGCCGAACGAATTATATCGGGAGTAAAATCACAACAGGAAGATGTGCTTAATGATGACAGCAAAAAAGGACTCCGGGCATGGATGGAGGGGCCGTTGCTTCTTCAGTTGCGCAGGGATCTGGAAAAGCTTGGTGCCTCAACCGGCGGAACGTTCCCGGACAAGACAACCCTGATTTTCGGCCATACTCACAAACCGTTTGAAGAGCCTTATGTGTTTGATAATTTCCCCGGATGGGTGAATGTTTACAACACCGGCGGCTGGGTCGTGGAAGATTTCAAGCCCCAAAAACTTCACGGCGCTTCCATGATATTGATTGACTCCACCCTGAATGTCACATCCATTCGCTTATACAATGAAACTGACAATTTTGAAGATTACAAAGTAAACGTCCACCAGTCTCCCAAGGCCGACGAAGAGGAAAAAAAATTCAGCCTGGAAATCGAGAAAAAAATTATAGATAAAGATAAAAATATTAAAGCGGAGTGGAAAGTGTTTTCCCAAGAGGTCGGCAAGGCGTTGTTGGTCAGACGCAAACATCTGGAAGCAAGAATAGAAAGGCTAACAATGTAAAGCGGGACACTTTCCGCCATTTTGGCTCTATGGCAATTTCACAATCAAGCAAAATTTAAAGAATTGCTAATCTTCCCCATCCCTTAGCTCATTCGAGCCATAAAAAACAAGAAAGCCGGAACCCGCAGTATTTCTGCGACTCCCGGCTTTTTTGCAAATAGTGCCGAAGGCCGGAATCGAACCGGCACGGGTTTTGCCCACTACCCCTCAAGATAGACTATTTCATTAAATATCAACATACTACACCTATTAGTCGCAAAAATGGGCGCAGTGTTCTGGTGAACACTGAATATCTCGCTTGCCTGCCCTCTTGGCTTAAAAAGACTAATTATTTAAAATTATATAGAAAATTTTGAATGGCCGAATATTTTACCATCCTCTTGCTCAAGGAAGCAGCAGATCTCCAGCAGAAGATTGAGAAAATTAAACAATCTCTGCTGGTTCCGAAAAGTAAAAACACAACTTGAGTTCATGTTTTTGCTAATCGATAACTGTTCACAATGTCATCTAAACGCTCTACCAGATAGAGGGGTAGAGAAATTAGAGGGTATTTTACATGTTTGCGCTGTTTCTTTACATTGATAACGGTATCGATTTGATGGGTAGCGGGTAATTTTGTGTCAAACCGAATGGCAAGTGGCGCCTGTTTGGCGCCCATAAACTGATGTAAGGATTTCAAAGACCCGGTGGCACCTGATTTTACCTCTATGGGGATTAAACTCCCTCCTAATCCAATAACAAAATCCACTTCAGCATTGGTCGAGCGTCCTTCGCGCAGCCAATAATTCAATTCACGGTTTGGTTTGTCCGCAAGCATGGCTTGTAAATGTTGTCCGATAAATTGCTCGGCAATAGCTCCCTGGTTGATGAGTGTCATCTCATCCATCTGCGAGATACTTCGCCAGTCCAGGCCGCAAATCGCGTTCATCAACCCCACATCAAGAAAGAGTAATTTGTAAACTTTTTCCTCAATGTCGGCCTGTAATGGCAAGCCGGAGCAGTGACTATGGACTACCTTGCCGATCACACGAGCCATTGCCAATAATTCAATATCTTTCTTTATTGTAAGACTCTGATCTTGACGTGAAATATTGCTGTATTTAATTTTCACACCCACATTTCCGGCCGCAAAGTTAAATACATTAAGCATGCGATTTAGATTTCTGGAACCTGCATATTTGGGAAAATCATCACGATAGGTTTCGATAATAGAGTTATGAACCTCGCTCACATCCTTATAGCTGCGACTATCCGCAAAAACAGCCACTGCTTCAGGCATACCACCGATATAATAGTAAGATCGAAGTAAGTGCAATAATCGTTGATGGACAATCTCTCCGATTTTCTGACCTGGTTCATAATGATTTATGAAATTCTCCAGGCGTTTTTCGTCCATGGCCAGTAAAAACTCGCTGAAAGTCATGGGCCCCATGTGTAAATACTGAATCCTTCCCACAGGCATGGAAAAAGTATGGGCTGACAGGGAAAATTCCAGCAAAGATCCTGCGCTGATAACTGAGAATCCCGGCATATCCTCATAGAAATACCGCAGAGCTGGAATGGCTTCTGGAACGGCCTGAATTTCATCAAGAAACAAAAGAGCATCACTGCTGATGCTTCCCATATTCGGCAGGAACTCAATTTGCTGAATAATCTGTTCAGGGTCTTTACCGGAGAAAATATCTGCCAATTCCGGATGACGCTCCAGGTTGACATTGCGCAAAGTTTGTTGGTTTTGCCGGGCAAACAATTCTACTAATGTAGATTTGCCCACCTGTCTGGCCCCACGAATAATAAGAGGCTTGCGGTTTCTATTGTGCAGCCAGGTATAAAGAAATTGTAATTGTTGCCGTTGCATTTAAGAGACTACTCCTTTCTGTTTATAATACCAATACATCCCACATATATCATAATGTGATTATTGTTTCAAGGGTGTGTTTTGGTGTATAAAAAGAAGTATAAAAAAAATGTGAAGGGCGAGTGCGACGAAATTCACACACGGCAGACCTCGTAAACGTACATACAATTAGCAGCGAAAATTTGGACAATTTGTATTACGTAATTCCGGCATGCAGTTAGTCGGAATCCAAAAAGTTGTTTAATCCCCATAGATTCCGGCTAACAACCTGCTGGAATGACGAGGTAAATTGTCCATTTTTGCACTAAAACACCATAAGTACTAAG
>JAYEGR010000039.1:0-15977 GCA_034659175.1 Thermodesulfobacteriota bacterium
CACCCTTTTTTCTGTGATGGGTTGCATAGCGCTGAAAAACTACTTGGAATAAACGCCTACTACCATACATGATAACATGTTGATTTCACAGTGTAAAGCTTCCCAATTAAACTGAACCAGTGCCAATGTTCCTGGATCTACAAAAATTCATAACCTCTGTGGCAGCCATCAAAGGAAGAATGAATCCTTTGAAAACAATACGATCAAATCCTGAAATAGTACCCTTGACAATACCTGACAATCTATCTATAAATGTTTTCATAAGCCACCGCCTTTTGTGTAGTTTGATGATTGTTGGTTGCTTTCATCTTACTAACAAAAGGGGTGGCTTATGTCATGTGAAATCTGGGTTGCGGGCATTGGGAATAGGGGACAGACCACGGTTTCGATGGCCTTCAAAAGGCGCGTCTTATTTGTTCATAAAACCACCGCTTCTAGCGGTGGACCCGGATAGGTTCTACCGATCCGGCGAAAAATGAAATAGGTTCTTCCTCCAGGAAAGCTCAGCTTGTGGGCAGAGGAGGAAGAACCTATGCACGAGTGGGAGAGTTTATCGCATGTACGGTGGGATTGCAAATACCATGTGGTTATAGCGCCAAAATATCGAAAGAGAAAATTGTATGGTGAAGTAAAGCGTCGGGCGGGAGAAATTCTGCGAGACTTGTGCCGCCAGCGCGGAGTAACGCTGCTGGAAGGGCACTTGAGGCCCGACCATGTCCATATGTGTTTGCGAGTTCCACCAAAATTCAGCATTGCATTTGTAATAGGTTTTCTAAAAGGAAAAAGCGCAGTTCGAATCCATCGAAGTGCGGGTAACAAACGAGTAACCGGATTGCATTTTTGGTCGCGAGGATATTGCGTAAGCACGGTAGGGCTAGACGAAGAGACCATACGCAAATATATTCGTGAACAAGAAAAGCATGAGAAACAACAATTAGAACTTTTTGATTAATTAATAACCGAAGAGCCCCTGTTACGTTACGCGACCATTGGCACGGATTTGCTGTTCTTGTTGCACCTTCCGTGCAGTGCTAATTTTGCGGCATGATTATTGCTTGACGGCCAGTAGTCTTTTTTTCTTAGCCAGTAATTTCAGTATGTTGAAGCTATTCATAAGTGTTCCGTTCCAAAGCTGACAGGGGAGCACCCGGAACGGAACGGTTAGTTTTGCCCATATTCCCAGGCTCGCCATGCCACGGAATTTGCAACGAATCATGTCAAAGGTTGCGCAACGCAACAGCCCCAGCGGGGCTTTCCTGATGTTTAAGCCCCCTTCAAGGGGGCCTCCTGATGCCTCCCGCTCTGCGGGAGGAGACTCACTTAAAACGTGGTCTGTCCCCTATTTTTCCTAAAAGGACAACATACTGAAAAGATGTGCTTTTCGCAGGGTGCGCTCTGCCCACCATAAAAAGGTGGAAACTGTTTGGTCGAAGTTAAGAGATGTGGAAATAACAAATAGATGGGATTTTTTTGAGACTTACGTCATGATTGTGTGCAAAAAAAAAGCCCCGCAAAAAAATGCGGGGCAAAAAAAATTAACTACAAATTTTACAGGCAGATAACATTATCCGCAGCTGGACCTTTTGGGCCTTCAACAACGTCGAACTGAACCCGCGCACCTTCTTCAAGAGTTTTATAACCTTCTGACTTAATCGCTGAATAATGCACGAAAACATCGGTGCCGTCGTCCTGAGCGATAAATCCAAACCCCTTGGAAGCATTAAACCATTTTACTGTTCCTTCTGACATTTTACTACTCCTTCTTTTTCGGTTTCTACTGTAAGCCGGCTAATATTGATGTGTCCAAATTACACATGAAATATAGGCCGGCAGCGTTGTTTGCTCAAAAGTAAGCGTTTATACACGGTAGAGTGTTATCAACCTCTTGTACACATGGTGAACGTTTACGCTTAAAAAAAAACCGCACTTCCTATCCTAGAGGATTGTGCGGTTACTTTCTGTACTTTTTTCATTACAAACAGGTACTGCACAAACAGATTTTTAATTTCTTATCATATATTTGGATAAATGCAAAGCCTTTTTTAGTACCTTAGAAAATATTTTCGTGAAGGTACTTAGGGTCTGGAAAAAAATAACTTGGCTTTTCCGTTTCCGAAATGTATCACACCTTTAGTCGGTTTGACATCCCCGAAATCCTCACCGTAGCCCTGCTACGCTTGCGGTTTCGTGAATATCAAACCGACTAAATCTGCAACACATTTCGGATCGGAATTACCCAAGTTATTTCTTTCCAGACCCTTATCCAGGACCTTTAAAATTTTCCAGTTTATCTGGGTCAGGAAATTTTATGGAAATAACCTCGTTGCTTCCATCAAAAAAGGATGTTTTTCAAGCGCTGAACAGGGACGTTAAAGAACTCCCGACACTTCCTGTTGTGGCAATAAAACTCCTTGAAATTATTCGATTCACTGATACTCTATGACAATTGTTTTTCGTGGTTGCTTGAGTATTTAGATCCCAATAAGATCCGTTGATTGCGGTTCAAGGTTTTACGTTCAGGGTTGAATAGGGAAAAATTCCGATCAAATAAACCTTTGAACCTTTGAATCTGGAACCGATGACATTGATAAAATCAAATGTCATAGACTGCCGGCCTTTTATTCCCCTGTGGCCTTTTTCATTTTTTTCATCAATTTATCAGGTCCTATAAAACCCACTACTCTTAGATCATGTAATTCCTTTCCTTTTGGGCTGAAAAAAATTATTGTCGGAAGGCCCGAGACCTTGAATCTTTTTGCCTGGCGGGCGCAGGTACTGTCGGAAGATGTGCAGTCCACCTTTGTCATGGAAAATTCCCTGGACACTTTCACCACACGTTCGTCATTATATGTTTTCCGGTCTAATTCCTTGCATACGGCGCACCAGTCTGCCGTGAATTCAAGGAGAATGGGGAGTCGTCGTTCCGTTGATTGTTCAATTGACCGGTTCGTATAAGGAATCCATTCGATCTCCTCGACAGGGATATGAATGGCGCGTTGCACCATAAATATCCCTGAAACAATCAGGAGGCAGCCAAGCAGAGCGCGAATGATCTCAAATGGACGGGTGTACTGCCCACGTTCCAGAAAACCCAGCAGGAGTCCCCCGAAGATCGCAAGTACTCCAATGAAGAAACCCAGCTGATCGCTTGCCGATTTGGCCTGGGGAACCAGAAAATAGATGGCCACGCCTATCAAAAGGATTCCAAAGAGTTTTCGCACCCAGATCATCCACATTCCGGATTGAGGCAGTTGGTTTAAAAGACCGGAATACATTGCAAGGACAAGGTATGGCAGTCCCAGTCCCAGTCCCATGACAAAAAAGAGGAGCCCTCCTTTTACTACCATACCGAGTTTTGCAACCACCCCGACAAGGCCGATTAAAATCCCTGCGGCACAGGGTGCCACAACCACGCCCACGGTCAGCCCCATCAGGAAAGATCCGATTGTGCCCTTCCTCGATTTGCCCGAATGATTCATCAGAAACGAGGGCACTGCAATCTCAAATGCGCCGAACATGGAGGCTGCCATCGAGAGAATTATGAGTGAAATGAGAATAACAAACCATGTGTTCTGAAACAAAAAACCCCACTGTTTTCCCGCAATGCCGGAGATCAATCCAAGAAGAGAAAATACAACCCCAATCCCCATCACATAGGATGATGCGAGAAAGAACATGGTCAGCCGCTTTTGTTCGCACTGAGCACTGAAAAAACCTATAGTCATGGGAATTACGGGGTAAACGCATGGTGTCAGATTAAGGGCAAGTCCAAAGAGGAAAAATGCTGCCAGGGCATATAAAAGTCCTTTATCAATTACTTCCCGGGCGCGTTTTTCATCAGCCGTCAGATCGAGATTAGTTTCCTGTTTATTTTTTTTGTTGTTGATCAACCCGGCGGATTCGCCGGAACCGGCGATTTTAAGCGAAATTTCAAACCTGAGTGATTCCGGCCTGAAACATCTGGTGTCATCGCAGCCCTGAAAGTCGAGATGTCCTGATAATATGACGTGTCCTGGAGAGATTCCCGTGGAGACCGCTGCCACGGAATCCATTTTGATTTTGTTTTCAAAGACCGACATTTTATTGTTTGAAAAGGCAAATGATCTGAGGGTCGGTTCTGGGTAAGTAACCGGGCCGAAACTTATCCCATCTGTCGTATCAAATTTTAATGCCGTGGGTACCAGGAATTCGTCCAGAGGTCTATGACTGTTGATGTGGAACCCTTCTTTTATGGTTGCCGTAACAGTTATATCAAAGGATTTCGAGGGATGAACAGTGTCTCGGGACGCATGCGCCTCGATTTGTATCATATTCGAGTTGTCGGCTGTCTGCCCGAAACAAGGCGGCACGGTCAAACATGCAACAAGCGCTGGAATTGAAATAAACAGAAAAAATTTTATTGCAGATTTCATTGGTTTATCTTTTTTTCCAGTTTCGGCTGATGATGAGCACTGTGAGGTACACTATTCCGGCAATTGCAATAATCGTCGGTCCGCTGGACAGGTTATACATATAGCTCAAAGCAAGGCCGCTCCAGGTAAAGGCCATGCAGAAAAAGACTGCCAGGATCATCATCTGCCAGAGTCGTCTGGCAAAGTGTCCGGCCACTGCCGCCGGGAGTGTGAGGAGAGCTATTACCATGACAATTCCGACCATGCGTACTAGTAATACTACTGTCAGGGCAGTGAGGCACAAAAGGAGAATAAAGAAAGGACCAACCGGGATTCCGCGTAGTTTGGCAAATTCGTCATCAAAGCAGACTGCAAGGAGTGTATTATAAAAATAGATTGAAAGTGCGAGGATAACCACATCCAGAACAGCTACCATCCAGACATCTCTCTGGGTCAGGAGGAGAATATCTCCGAACAGGTAGCTTGATATGTCAAAATAGCCGGGTGTCAGATCCACAAAGAGGAGTCCCGCGGCCATGCCGACCGCCCACAGGGCGCCGATTACCGTGTCTTCCCTTTGCTCCGAATAAAGGCTTACCATTCCGATAATTACGGCTGCAAGGATCGCGGATGCGACAGCCCCGTAAATCGGGTCAAACCATTTGAGACCCACAACGGTTTGAAGATAAAGACCCGCCCCGATCCCTCCGAACACACAGTGGGCGATTGCTCCGGCAAGATAGCTAATCCGCCGCGTTACAACATATGTTCCGATTATGCCGAATGCAAGGCTTGCAAGAGCGCCCACATAGAGAGCAAGGCGCAGGAACTCGTTATCCGGGTCGGAAAGGGCGTTTATGAACTCAAACATGACGGTGCCCTTTTTCGCTGCACCGGTGGTCATGTCTTACCATGCGGAAATCGCCGCCATAGATATCCTTGATAATTGTACCGTTAATCTCGCTTGTGGGATGCACAACAACCTTTCGGTTTACGCAGATCACGCTTTTCACGACCTGGGACACAAAACCGACATCATGAGAGACCATAAGTATGGTCATTCGCTGATTGAGTTCCGTAAGAATTTCAAAAAACGCCTCTTCAATCTCCGAATCAACATTTGAAGTCGGTTCGTCAAGCAAAAGCAGTTCAGGTTCGCCGCACAGTGCTCTAGCAATCAGAACACGCTGCCTCTGTCCGCCGGAAAGTTCGCTGAATATACGATTTGCCGCACCGGACATCTCGACCTCTGAAAGAGCTGTCCCCGCGGCCTCCCGGTCTTTTTTGGAATAACGGCCTCCAAGGCTGAGGCCCAGCCTTCCCATGAGAACAACATCCATAACGGTTACCGGAAAATACATATCGAGGTTTGTGTGTTGCGGCATGTAGCCGATACGGAACCTCGATTTTGCCGGTGTGTGCCCGAGAACAAGCACCTCGCCTGAATCAGGTTTATAAAGCCCCAGAAGGAGTTTCAAAAGTGTGGTCTTGCCCCCGCCGTTGGGGCCAACTATTGAGGCAAATTCGCCGCGCTCAATCGTCAGATTTACGTTTTCAAGCACAGGCCTTTCGGAAAAGGCAAATGAAACGTTTTTCAAGTCTGCGGCATGTTCCACGGCAGCGGATATCCTAACGCCCTTCGGGCGAGCTGTTGAGCTGTTAAGCCGTTGAGCTTAACAGCTATAAGCTAGAAACCATTATTGTAAATAATTGACCCAAAAATGGGATTTCCTATACTATGAACGTATTTTGACTTTTTGCAAATCCCTTATTTTTACTGAAGCGCTGCGGCAATATCCCTGGCCATTGATTCCAGGTTGTTAAGGTAATCCCGGGCAAGGGGGTCAAGTAAAACCAGCTTTCCGTTGATTGCGTCTGCAATTTTTCGGGCGGACGTCCTGTCAAACTGGGGTTGAATGAAAATAACCCTAATATCCTCCTGCCTGGCCTTTTTTATCAATATTGCGATATTCCTGCCCTTTGGCGCCTTTCCTTCAACTTCAATAGCTATCTGCCTTAGTCCGTAAGCATCGGTGAAATATCCCAAAACAGGATGAAAGACTAGAATATTCCCGCCTTTCACCGATGCCAGGGTTTTTTTGATCGTTTTATTCAATGCGTCTAAATCCTTAACAAATGACTCGTAATTAGCCGTGTATTCGTCTTTTCCCTCCGGATCCAGTTCAATAAGGGCGTAGAGCATGGTCTCGGCCTGCTGTTTTACAAGCGCTGGATTGAGCCATATATGCGGATCATTGCCGCCTTTATCAACATGATGACGGCGTCCTTCCATCTGCCGGAGTTTGATTCCCTTGCGCGTATCAATTATGTGAACATGCTTCATCGTGGACTGGATTTTTTTCATGAAAATATTTTCAAAAGGAACACCGATACGAAAAAAAATTCCCGCCTTTGCAAGCTTTGACATCTGCGCGGGAGTGGGCGTATACGTGGCGGGATTTTCTCCAGGATGAACAAGAACGTCTACTGAAACGCGAGATCCCCCGATCCGTTCAACAAAATATGCCTGGGGTTCAATGGATACAAAAACCGGCAATTTGTTTTTATTATCCTCTGATGCATACACCACGCACCCAAAAACGACCAATGCAAATAGAGAGGCAGCAAGTATTAGAGCTAAGGCTTGGAGGCTTATTTTACCCATTAGTAGATTCCACCGTCCTGTTTCGCATACACTCGGCCACGATTCGAATCGTATCGTAATCTATCTCTTTGTCAAGGGCTTCAAAAATCGGTTTGAGCCGTCCCGTGTCATTGTCGGCGGCTGCCTTTTCCACACGTGGGATGACTTTCTCGTCAACCCATGGCGCCGGGTCTGTGATTCCTTCGTATTTTATAAATTCAATAAGATATGAGTTGGTGGTTGAAACGGCACGGTTAATCCTGCCCGCGGTTTCCTCAACAGATAGGCCCTTTCTGAAATATTTGAATGACTTCAGGGCCGTTATGATCGTAGCGGAGCTGTTACTCTGTTTGGGAGGAGAAACAGGTTCAGGCATGATATCCGTGGGTAATTGGTTGGCGCTGCAATAGACCGTGATACATTCCATGAACTCCGGACCATAGTCGCTGAGTTTTTTGTCTCCCACGCCTTTTATCATTCGAAATCCTTCTTGTGTGCAAGGCCTGTATTTTGCCATGGCGCGGAGGGAAACGTCGCCGAACACGACAAACGGAGGCACGTTAAGTTCTTTTGCCTTGTTTCTTCTCAAAACACGAAGTTTTTCAAACAGGCCCATGTCAACCCCTTCCCATGATTCGGCTTCAACTGACGCTTTATTTTTTGTTCGGCTGTCGGATTGGGACAGGAGAGGTTTTAAGAGCCTGGGCGTTGCGTCACCCGACAGCAGCCGGCGGCCTTTCGAAGTGACGGACAGGGTGTTGTATTCACCGCTCTTTTCAAGGTAATTCTGGCCGACAAGCTGTTCAATCCAGCTTCGAATAGTTGTTCTATGTTCATTTGCCAGTATGCCCCATGTACTTAATTGATTGTGTCTGTTTTGTAAAATGCGTTTGTCGTTTGACCCTTTTAATACCAATGCAGTGTAATCGCCGCCAAATCGCTGTTCCTGCCGGATAACGCTTGAAAGGATTTTCTGGCCTACCTGAATGGGGTCATCGACCAGGTCAAGCATGCCCAGGCAGACATCGCAGGCCCCGCAGGATTTGTCCTCCAGTGTCTGGCCGAAATAGTTGACCAGGGCATGGTGACGGCAGATAACGCTGTTACAGAAATTGATCATTGACTTAAGTGATTCCAAAGACCCTTTGCAAAGTACATCTTTGTCCTGGGTAAGCATGCGCTTCCAGATATTATAGTCTCCGTTCGAGTAAAAGAGACAGCACTCTGCCTCCAACCCGTCCCGTCCGGCCCTGCCGCTTTCCTGTTGGTAGTTTTCAAGAGATTTGGGCATTCCAGTGTGAATGACATATCGCACATTGGATTTATCTATTCCCATTCCAAAAGCCACGGTGGCTACGATTGTCTCCACCTTTTCCTCGATAAATGCCTCCTGGTTATTTTTCCTGTCAAGGTCCGACATCCCGGCATGATAGGGCAGGGCGCTATATCCAAGTTCATTCAGGGCTCCACTGATACGTTCCACATCCTTACGACTGATACAATAAATTATCCCGGAATCACCAGGATGGCGGTCCATTACCCTGCGGACCTGATTCAGGATGTCTGACTTGGGTCCCACTTTGTATATCAGGTTCGGCCTGTCAAACGAACCGACCAGGATTTCCGGTTTTTTCAGTCCCAGTTGATCTGCTATATCCAGACGCACCTGTTCAGTGGCGGTTGCAGTATAGGCATGGATTGCGATTTCGGAAAACTCTTTTTTCAGCATTCCCAATTTACGGTATTCAGGCCTGAAGTCATGGCCCCATTCACTTATACAGTGCGCCTCATCAATTGCAATAAATGCTATATTTAATGTTCTTAGGAATTCGATTGTCCTGGTCTGCATCAATTTTTCAGGCGCAATATATACAAGCGCAAGTGATCCTGCCCGCATATCGTTAGCAACCTGTTTCCGTTCTTCATAAGACAGGGTGCTGTTGATATATGCGGCACGGATACCGCATGTTTTTAAGGCGTCAACCTGGTCCTTCATCAGCGAAATAAGGGGTGAGATGACAATTGCCGGGTTGCCCATGCAGAGCGCAGGCGCCTGAAAACATAGTGATTTGCCGCCGCCCGTAGGGAGCACTACCACTGAATCACGGCCATCAAGCACACAGTTCATCGCCTCTGATTGAAGTGGCAGGAAGGAATCAAATCCCCAGTATTTTTGAAGCGCTTTATTGAGCATTTGCTTTTTTTCAGCTTTTACCATTTTACCGAGGTTTTTTGTAATATTTCCACACAAACCGACGTTACTTTTACCTTTTACTTTTCGCCTCCGTTCGAACATTACCACTTCTTATATTATTTTAAAAGTTTGAAAAAAGTTCCAGTCTGGTTGGTTGCATTGTAAACGTTCACCAGGGGTAAAAGAGGGCTACCAACGTAAGGCGGGACACCCTATAAATTCAACCAGTTAGCAACTCCTCAAATTTTGCTTGATTTTGGAATTGCCATAGAGCCAAAATGGCGGAAAGTGTCTCACTTTAAGTTGGTAGCCGATTTTTTTCTCCCTCCGGGCCAACCGCTGAAAAAGCAATTACTTATCATCTGTTATTTTTAGGGTGCCATATCTTTCGGCTTCAAAATTGGCTTGATCTCTATCCATATTTTGCGTAAAATGGAGAGCATGGTGTCCGTTTTTAAAGAAAGGGAAATTGCCGATTTTGTCTTTTCGGATGAGTGGCTGGGCAACACCATGCTTTTCATTGCCGGTCCGCGCCAGTGCGGGAAGACCTCGTTGGTCCGCAAGTTCCTTGAAGAAAAAGGTTGTTTGTCTCTATATTATAACTGGGATATTGAAAAAGTCAGGACCAGGTATCGGAAGGATCCGGATTTTTTTGTCAAAGAGGCATCGCTGTTACGAATTGAAAAACCTTATGTGGCCCTTGACGAAATTCACAAGATGACCCGCTGGAAAAATATCCTTAAAGGCATCTACGATGAATATCAGCATCTGATCAGCATCATTGTGGCAGGCAGCGCCCGTCTTGACCTTTTCCTGCCCCACTTATTTCCGGGTCTGAAAAGCGGTCTCGGAAATGGCACAGAGATTATATCACCCTTCTGGTAAGAGAGGACTTGCGTGACCTGTCCGGTATTCGGGAGCTCGACAGGGTTTCTCATCTGGTGGAATTGCTTCCCGGCCGAGTGGGATCACTCCTTTCCCTTCGAAGTTTGGGAGAGGGTCTTAAAGCCAACCATTCTACTGTAAAAAACTGGCTTGAAGCGTTGCGCAAACTCTATCTGATTTGGCCTCTTCGTCCGTACACGGGAAAACTGCATCGCATTCTCAGGAAAGAGCCCAAATGGTATTTTCTGGACTAGACATTTGCCGGCAGCGAAAGCAGCCGGTTTGAAAACATGATTGCAAGCGCATTCTACTGGTTTGTCACCAGCCTTAATGATCGGGGTTGGCCGGAAGTAAAGCTTCATTTTGTGAGGACATACGATAAGAAAGAGATCGATTTCATACTCACCCTGAACGAAAAACCTATTCTGGCGATTGAAGCCAAACTGGTCGATACAAAATTTTCACCTCAACTCAGAAGATTCCGCAAGGCTGTGGATGGAAAATTTCCCATATTGCAGGTAGTCAGTCAGCCAGGGATTTTTTTGAAAAAGGGACACGGTGAATATCTGGTTGGTTACGACAGGTTGCTGATGGTGCTTTAGCGTCCACGCGCCGTTTTGGCCATTTCCATTCAGAAAAACCATGGTCTGAAACAAAACCTTCATAAAAACAAAGTTGGGCGGTTTATTGATATAATTATCCGAGATACGTAAGATAGGAACTTGTTTTTTGTCAACGAATATATGAGTTTGTTGATTTAATCAAGGGCTATTAATTTGCAAATAATTGATATATCCTGTTAAAATAATTAAGCTAAAGAAATCAATCAGAAACACCGCAAGCTAAAAGTTAAAAGCTAATGGCTAACAGCTTTTTAAAGGCTGAAATACTTTTCGTTCAGGCACTGTTTGTGAAAAATTGGAGGGATTGCCATGACAATTCAGGATATTGATCCGCGTTTGCCTCTGGTCCAGGATGCTGATCTCAGGGATAAGCTTGTTTTGATCCGCGTTGATCACAATGTCGTGAAAAAGGGTGTAATTATTGATCCTTACCGGATAGACGCCACGATCGGCACCATATACCATATCGTGGAGCGTGGCGGCCGGCCGATACTCATGTCTCATGTGGGCAGGCCAAAGGACAAGAAGACCGGCATGATCAAGGCGGACGACAATACCTCGGTAAAGCCGATTGTGGAATACATTGAGCGGAAACTTAATATCCGGGTTGCGATCCCGGGGTTCCCGGTTGATTCGGAATTCGGAATAAGGGAGATCGATACGTCCATCAACTGGCATATCCGGGACCTGCGCGCGCACAGGATAGGAGGAATATATCTCCCGAATACCCGGTGGTTTGCGGGTGAACAGGGCAAGGGTGAAAACAGGGAAAGATTTGCCCTGCAGCTGGCCGGCCTTGCCGATGTTTTTGTAAACGACGCTTTTGGGTCATGGCAGTCCGATACATCTACCTATGACATTACCCGGTATCTGCCGAGCTTTGCCGGATTTTTGATGCAGAAGGAGCTGTTAAATCTCAAAAAGGTCCTGGCGCCGGCTCGGCCGTTTGTTGCGGTTGTGGCTGGAGCAAAATATGATACAAAAATCGGTCCCCTGACTGAAATTTACAAAAAGGTGGATCGTTTGCTGCTGGGCGGCGTTATTTACAATACGTTTCTGTGCGCAAAATACGATATCCGCGTGCAGGGCGTCAGTGATTCGGATATTGAGGCTGCCAGGGCACTTGTGAGGCAGGACCAAAAGGAGGGCAAGATCGTGGAGTTGCCTGTTGTAGTTGAGTCGGACACACTTAAAGGCCGTGTTGAGGGCAAATACAGGCCTCAAAAAATCAGTGATTTCAAGGCTGGAGACAATTACGGCTATTTTCTCGATGTGACGCCTGAATCATTTGACGTCCCGGAAGTGGCGGATGTTATTTCCTCGGCAAAGACTATTATGGTGAATGCCGTAATGGGTTTTACTCCGCATTTTTTCGAAGGTTCGGAAAAGCTGGATCGTACCATAGATAAGAATCTTGAGGCCCGGAAACTGTATGGCGGAGGCGATACGCTTCAGGAATTGAAGAATTTGACTCCGGGCCTTTACCTGGCTGCCATGGACAACACTCAGTATTATTTTTTTACAGGAGGCGGTTCAGTGTTAAAGGCCGTGGAACAGGGCTCCCCTTATGGTCTTGAGCCTGTGCAGGCCCTGATGGTGAATGGCGGCAAATCGCCGAAATGAGGTAAGGCTTTGAACATAGCGCCCTACGGGCGAGCTGTTGAGCTAAACAGCTAAAAGCCACGTTGTTATTTTTGAATGAACTACCTTAAACCAGCCCGGCAAGAAATTTATCCGCTGATACCACCCGAACTCCATCTGAAAAAATGTCGATGCCGCTCTTTCTTACAACCTGGTAAGCATATGGGACGTTAAGCTTGGCCTTGAAATATTTGATGTGTGGAGAGACTTTTATGTTATTGAGTTTTGCTTCAACCATGAACCACGGTTTTCCGTCCGCCATCACCATGAAATCCACTTCTTTTTTTTCAATACTGCGCAGGTAGTGAAGCCGGCAATGATACCCCTCGTAATCCTCAAGAAAATGAACAAGCTTGAGGAGGTGAGAGGCAAGGCAGTTTTCAAACCGAGGGCCTTTGTCTTGTATTTCAGACCAGTCCCAGAGATAGAGTTTTGCCTCTTTTTTCAGGGAACGATAATTTTTTGCATGGTACGGGTAGATTCTGAAACAATAGTAAAAAGCCTCCAGGATGTTGAGCCAGTTCGAGACGGCCCGGTGGCTGACTTCAAGGTCTTCACGCAGGGAATTGATTGACAGCCGCGAACCGGCCCGCTCGGGCAGCATATCACCCAAGAGCTGTATGCCGGCCAGGTCCCTGACATCCTCCACCTCTCGAATGTCTTCACGAAAAAGCCGGTTATGTTTTTCATTGTGCCAGCGTCGTAACGTTCTTGCATTCTGACGGAGTAGCGGTTCGGGAAAACCGCCGAAGTGGTTAAGAGCAAGAAAATCCTCCTTTGCTGACTTGGTGGGTATCTCAATCTCTTTCAAGATCGTCGGCGCTGCTGTGATATCGGAAAATTCCGCGACACTGAAAGGATGCAGCCGGTAGTAGTGATACCTGCCCTGAAGCGAGTCACCGCCTTTGCGAAAGACGTCAAGCCGGGCACTGCCGGTGACGAGAAACCGGTATTTTGCCTTCAGACTGTCGTATTCCCCTTTTATGTATGATTTCCACTTTTTATACTTGTGGAGTTCATCAATAATGAGCAGGTCAGCGTCGCCTGGCCAGACTGAATTAATGAGTTTTTTTCGGTCATCCCGCTTGTCCCAGAGGCGGTAGCAGGTGTTATTAAAATGCTGAGCCACCAGAGCGGTGGCCAAGGTGGTCTTGCCGACCTGGCGGGGGCCGCTGACAAAAACCATTTTTTCTTTCAGGTCTTCAAGAATATATGGGACCAAGTATCTTTCATTGAACATCCGGACAATCTACCCTGAGCCGGCAATAGAATCAACAAATATTACCCGTAGGCAAAAAAAGTTTAAATATTTTTTGCCTACGGGCAAAAAAAGTTATCCAGGACTTTTAAAGAATTCCAGTTTATCTGGGTTAGGAAATTTTTTTATGATTGATCGTGCTATGTTTTTGCTGATATCCACGAAGGGGGCTGAACGGTTACTTTGCGACTATTCACCAATACCTTTGCCAAAATTAAAGATTTGTATTTCCACATTCCTAACAGCACACAATATATAGTACCAACAACTTACTTGTGCACGCAATATGTTGTACGTCTTTAATGCAAAAAACACTAAAATGGAAATTGGCGAAAGTATTGAACTTATCGACAAATTAAAAAACCGCTGTATCGTGCGGTAACTTCCTCCCTTCTCCGTCCAACGACTAACACCTAACATGGTAATTCTACCTGTCATCGACAACATTGCCTCAACAATACAACTGAGTTGGCGTAGAGTGGTTTTATCAAGATACTGATTTAAACAAATCAAAAATGGCATTATCTCCATGAGCAGCTTCTCCTGTAAAATTTTTGTTAAATTCAAAAATTTTATTTTAGTCAACTGCTCTATTAATGTCCAGTTTTTTCCCCTTATGCATTTTTAAAATTATATTTTTTTGGCGAAGGTATTGTCTTACCTGATAAATAGCTTAGGCTTTTCTTAATCATAGTGCAATATTTAATTTTACTCTGACCCCAAATACTCATCTCTCTTCGTCTTTTTCGGCTATTTCCAGAATCTTATCTATGTGCTTTTCATTGATTTTTTCTGCGAGAGGGTTTGGCATTGGGCCAAGCCTATGCATAGACATTCCTACTTCAAGAACTTTTTTGGCCTCTGGCGGAAGGTTTTTTAATAATTCAGGTTCAACAGGGCCGACATCATTTTTTTCTGAAGATTTTTCTTTTTCAACGCCTTCGTCTTTGGCCTTTTCTGTCGGTGTTAATTCTTTTTCTGTATCGCTCATTATAATAATTCCAGTAAGCGCTCAAATGAAATTTTACTTTCTAACATCCTGTCAATACGTTCTGAAATTTCTGTTTCAACGAAAGTTGCCGCTGCTTGGCGAACAAGGCCCTCAAATGTGTCGTTGTTTATATCCCCATCGCGGCGAAGCTTTACTAGGTATTTCACCAAGCTCTGGAAGGCTTCTACATGGTCGTGAGTTGTGGATACAAATTTTACCCCTGTCCTATGCGGTACAATTGAGACAAATGGTGTTTTATGACTTTGTAAATACATGATTCCCTCTCAAAAGGAGACTAATTGATTTCGTATGAAATTTCAAACACCTACTATAAAAATATAACATTGTCAAACTCAGAGTCAATCATATAATGAATTTATTTGAAATTGATACCTTTTATTTACGCCCAACGATTTGCTCACCAGAGAGGGCCGCTTTTTGGCCCGAATCAGGTGCAGCATGTTGTTATCAAACCAATTAAACGCCTTATTCCTTTTTTTCCTCCTTCTTAATATTCTCTTCAATTTTCTCTATTCTTAGTTGTGAGTCATCTGGGAAAGTGAAGCCAGAGCAAACCGGTCCTAAACATCTAGTTAAAAAGCTTTTTGACAGCTGTATACTTTTTTTATAATATTTTCTTTTTAATCGTGGCCTCAAGCTGATCAGTTTTGCTGAATTGTTCGTAGAGTTCAGCGGACAATTCCGACATCTTCTCTTCAAATGGAATGCCGTCGTCCTCGACCTCTTCCGCGCCCACATAGCGGCCAGGGGTCAGGACGAAAGCGTGGCTCTTGATGTCATCAAGCGAAGCTGATGTCCACCATCCGGCTTTATCTTCGTATTTACCGTTTTTACTTCTCCAGTGGTGGTACACGCCTGCGATGGTATCGAGGTCTTTTTCGGAAAGTTCACGATGCACGCGATCCACCAGGGTCCCCATGCGTCGGGCATCTATAAAAAGCGTTTCCCCTGATCGACCCCGATAGCCGCGTTTGGTGTCCGCTTTTTTGTTGCGGGTCAAAAACCAGAGGCAGACTGGAATCTGCGTTGTGTAAAAAAGCTGCCCCGGCATAGCCACCATACAATCCACCAAATCCTCCTCGATAATCTGCTTGCGGATTTCTCCTTCGCTGGTGGTGCTGGTGGACATAGAGCCGTTGGCCAGTACAAATCCCGCGATGCCGGTGGGCGCAAGGTGGTGGATGAAGTGCTGTATCCAGGCATAATTAGTACCTTACTCCTGAAACCCTGTCAAAAAAAACAAGAAATTTTTTGGCGCACCCCGCTGACATAAGCTGAAAGCGAGGTGACACGGATTTACTGGACAAAGCAATTTTTAAAAATTTGGGT
>JAYEGR010000040.1:0-15956 GCA_034659175.1 Thermodesulfobacteriota bacterium
CGAGGAAAACTTGGACCGTCCGGCAAAATGAGTGTTCCCATTAAAGATGTTTGGGTGTATCCTCTCGACAAGAAGTTCAGGAGCATTTTGAAAAATTGACTCATGAATAAACAAGCCGAATATTTACCAATTTGATTCTATTAATTCTTTGATTTCAGATAGATATGGTATTATATTGTTTCTTTCTCTGTTCTCTTTTGTTCTGATGCAATAATTCAATTCTGGCTCGTCAATACCTTGTAACTCTTCATAATGACCTTTTGGCCTAATAAAGTTAACTCCATGGCCGCTTGTATCATTGGTCAATGATTCAATACCGTATACCCAGTGGATTAACAGACTCTCTACTGCAAGTGCTTCTTGTTTAGTATTAAATCTGCCGACAAAAACTGGTTTAACTTGACGCCCGTGTTTAACTATGTCGTGGATTTTTTGCTGCTTTAAAGTCGAAATGAGTCCTCTTTCCACTTCCTTTTGATGTTGGGAATATCTATTACCTTTTCCTTTTCCTACATAAAAAACAAAGTTGTCCTTGGAGTCTGTTAAAACATATACATAAAACGGTTTTTGCGAATTTTCTTCAAGTTGAGTAACATGGCCGAAATTATTTTTTGTGCGGATAAAATTAGCGCCATGTCCACTTGCAATATTTGTTAAACTATCAACACCATACACCCAATGTATTAGTGTGCATTCAACGGCAAAAGCTTCTTTCTCTGAATCAAATTTGCCAATAACTGTTTGTTTTACGGCATTGCCTGAGTTTTCTATCTTGGCTATCATGTTTTGTTTAGCAGTTTCTATAACCCCCCTTTTTACTTCCTTCATATGCTGAAAGACTCTATCGTCTTGACCTTTTCCAATATAAAAAATTTCAAGAGTGCCCCCATTCATGAGAGCATAAACATAAAAAAGTTTTAGATCGCTGAGTAATCCCATATTGAATATGCCCCCTGTAATGATTTTAACGCACAATGCAGAAGTCAGGTGCAGCCAAGGTTACCACAAACTCTGCTAAAATTATATATTTCAATTTTACAACAATCTGCCAAATCGGCTCAGATCCTGGCTGTCACCTGAACTGACAGGTTGTGTGCCGGGCACGGTACACGTCTTAAGGGTGAGTCAATCATAGCAACTTTGGCTGTGATTGACAAGTCCCAGACCCAGCCTGATGGAGGCGAAGGGTGTAGCGTTATCGCAACAGGTAACCGGTGACGGTGCTCTGAAGGAGGCGGCTCCGCTACGGCGGGGTAACGCGAATGTACGGGGCGACGTACAGAAATCGAGTCAGGCGAAACTGGCTGGGACGAGCCCGCAACACAGGGATAAGTCCTCTATCCATCTTAGGGCCAGAGGCGTATACTCGGCGCTCACGTATAGAAAGACGTATGTTCACCCCGGGAGATCTTCCATATGCCCCGGGAAGTCGCGTGCGACTGAAATTGGCTGAGAGTCGAGTAAAATCGGCTTTGACCGTGTGGGAGAAGTCAGCAGAGGGCATAGTAGCCAGTGAAACGAGCCCTGTGATTATAAAACAGGAGGTCTCAGACTGGTGAAGGCCCGAACGGTGGCCCCAGTCGAATGATGGGGATAAATGGTAGTGAGTTATAGGAGGGAGTGTCTTATTGGTGTAATGCGCCAGTGGGTGAAACATCAATAGCGTCACTGAAGTCTGAAGCCCTGACAAGTAATCATCAGGTTGCATTGGCGATTACTTGCCTGACCAGCCGAACCGCCTTGGTATGCGATCCGTATGCCGGGTGGTGTGGGAGGGGCGGTCAGTGATGGCCGTCCCTATCCCGATGAGCGGGCTTTAGCAACTGCCGAGAATGGGCTTGAAGCTCTTTATAAACTGAACCATTTTACTTATCCATTTACTGTCATCTAAATCATTCAAGTAAATTTTGATTCTAATATCGCCCCCACCACTTCCTCTATTACCAGAATCTCTATCCTCTTCATCCCACGTAATATTGAACGAATCCAAATTATTCGTTTTAGCAATTTTTTTTATGCAAGTATAAAGCTTATTTTGTGGTTGTCGAACGCCTTTAGATGTTCTTGGTTTTAGTTCCAATTCTACCCAACGTCGTGATAAATCTTCAGCAAAGACCCATTTTGTTGCCGTATTTCCAGTCTTTGCTTTTGCATAAGAGCCGTTATTTTTAAACTCATCAAAGACAATTTCACCGAGATTAGCTTTTCTTAGTTCCACATGAGTTTTGTTTATGAATTTTTCCCAAAATTTTCTATTTGGATAACTTTCTATTGCATTCAATCCCATAGTAGAATCCTTATTATAGCCCAACGCAAAGCTGAGGGGTCGGGGGCTTAACACCGACAACCTCTGCATGGTTATGAATTTTGTTAAAGCCAAAATCTTCGAGAGCCGCTCACGAACCCCGATTCCATCAAGCGACTTGTTCGCATTTTTTATACAAGCTTTCAGGAGCTATGTCTGCGCCATTAGGCCAAACAATTGTGCCACCTTCAATAAATGCCTGTTTAAAAACATTCAAATCCTTGAGAGATGAAAACATAGGACCTTTATTAACTCAAGTTTTCGAAAAAGGTGATATTTGGGGTCAGGTGATATTTGGGGTCAGAGTAACATTAAACTTTCACTTTTTGGCATCCAGAAGGACGGCCCCTTCATCTGAAACAAAGCATGCTTGACGATTGTTGCCTCGCTGTATTACGTGAACCGGTATTCCTTTTGGTGAAATTCTAGGGAGTCAGGCCATTATTTTTTGGATTGGATAGGGATTTCTTACCTGATAAATAGCTTAGGCTTTTCTTAATCATAGTGCAATATTTAATTTTACTCTAACCTCAAATACTGCTCCAAGCGTGCCGACTTCATTCACTGCCATCGCCCGTTTCAGCCGTTCGGTCCCATCTGCGAATTGTCGCCAGAGATACGTTTCCGAACCCGGCTGCGTGATAAACTGCTGCAACTTCTTCTTTCGACCAAACCGGTAGAGAATATGTCCTGACCCAGTATCAAATCGAATCGCTATGCTTGTTTTATCATTCATTGTGCTTGTCCTGATTATTTTGTCCAGGTGTCAGACTTTCAAGAGAAACGAAACGTTCTCTACCTGGAACATCCCGCAATCCTGATCGACCATCAGATTATACACCGTCTCGGCGTCTCCTTGAGCGTTACGCCGGTTCAGCCGTTTATCGGCATATCGCTCAATACCGCCGCCTGTATTAACCAAACACTGCTGCAACCCCTCTTAATGCGTTTAAAGATTTGGGACTTTTTTTTTGCAGAATGTCATCGTTGATTTTCAGAATCACGCTTTTAATCAAGTCACTGGTTTTATCTAAACGAGTTAATGCCTTAAGCTCCACCATATCTTTTACGATATGCCGTCCCTTCAATGAGATACGTTTTTCAGCTTTCCCTTTGGCCAGGTCACTTTTTAAGTAATTGGCCAATTGTTTTGAAGATATATCCTTACTGGCCAGAGAATGTACGTAGTATTTCACGATGTACTGCACAAAGTCGGTCCCACACCCAACCTCGGCGCTGGCTAGATTTAAAATATCCACCATGTGCGCTGGTATTCGGCCCTCAACGGATTTACGCTGCTTTTCTAAAGCACGTTTTACTACAGGCGTTGACTGATGCGGTAAAACGCACACATTATCGCATTGCTCACAAACACCGACTAATACCTGTTTAACAATACCGCTGCCATCACTGAAAGGTACGTCACGCAATTTGTATGTTGCGGTAACAAACGCTGCACAATTATCACAAGCAGCTTTTTCCTGATCGCCTACTTTTAAAATATCCATACTGTATCACCTTATTCATGTACACTGATGAAAACCGTATTAGGTTCAAGAAAATACCATTTTATGTACCAACGCTTACCGCCGTTCACGGTCATTATGATATGCACCTGTATTTTAGGATCATAGTGGTGAGGACTACATTCATAGTCGTAACCACGTGCGCTACCAATAGCTGCCGCTACCTGGACGGCGGTCACCGCACCAGTAGCCAATAAGTTTTTTACATTGATGTCTCCGCGCTGTTCATGCCTCACTTTTCCAGTGTTCAAGCAATCAATTACCTGCGCTTTGATTTTTTTAAAGCCCATAATTGTTCCTATCCGAGCATATTGTACGATAGATATCGTACAATATCAAGCTAAAATTAATTTTATTGTTTGCGGGAAGATAACATGTTTTTTATAATCCATATCCAACCTGCCTCATCGTCTGCATTTTTCCACAGGCACAAGAACAAAAATGGATACCATCCCGGTCTGCGCCGCTGTGACAGGATAGAGAATAAAAACTTTCTGCCGGGCCTTGCAAAAATCGATGATATTTGGGGTCAGTGATATTTTGATATTTGGTATTTGGGGTCAGAGTAACATTAAACTTTCACTTTTCGCCATCCAGAAGGGCGGCCCCTTCATCTGAAACAAAGCATGCTTGACGATTGTTGCCTCGCTGTATTACGTAAACCGGTATTCCTTTTGGTAAAATTTTAGGATAAATGGGGTCATAGGATAAATGGGGTCTAGGATAAATGGATAAATGGGGTTGGATAAATGGGGTCAGAGTAAAATTAAAAACCTAGCTTAATTTTACTCTGACCCCATTTATCTCTGACCCCATTTATCTCCATTTATCTGGAATAGGGGACTGGAATAGGGGACAGACCATGGTTTAAATAAGACGCGCCTTTTGAAGGCCATTGAAACCGTGGTCTGTCCCCTATTTTAGAAGGAATCAGCCTCTAACATCGTAGCCTAAGCTTGATCCACGACTTCGAGAGTCCAGGAAATTTAATCTAGTGCATCGGCCAACCCCGACCAGATCGCCAATCTTCAAAACCTATTTTTTCCGGATTATCGAAGCCCTCAATGTAACAATATTGCCTCGGTATCGAGCCCTGGAAGGCCCATGCTCCATTTGTTGAGACCCCTGATGGCGGACCGTTGTGGCCGCTATCACCTTTCAGAGTTCCAGAGATGAATTTTCCTGACTTGGTGAGGTGTGGCCACATAACCCTGACGAGAAAACAACTGCCGGCGGCCTCGATACCTTTACGCCCTCTTACCCCAGCCGCCGAGTCGTCCCACAGAAACACGTGAATGTCATGCTGCAATCTTACAGACCCTTCAGCAAGCTGGATACCGCGCGTTCTTGCTGTTTGTATGCCATTTTGGTGAATATCTTGCTTCAGCACTCCTAGTCCAACATCATTTTTGTCTATACAAACGTGTGTGTATTGTTTCATGGATACCTCCTTATCTGTTAGCAAATACACCAAGCATTGGTGCGCTTTGGTCTACGGCTGCCTCACGTATCGTAGTCGCCGAACATGAATTAGACTGCCTAATAGCCGTAGAATTCTACGGCTGACGTACAGGTACTGTTCGCGCGTGCAGGTAAGCAAGCCTGCGAGACTCCGGATGCGGCATCTGTGACCGCTTACACAAAAACAGCGATTCGTGTCTAAAACTGCTTGTCAAGCTGCCTTATTGTTCGTCGGTTAACGCCTCGAATCCGGCAATAACGTCAAACAGCTCGGCAGTAATTGTGCTCTGTCTTGTTTCTCGAAATTGTGCCTGAAGGTTTTCTTCGGTTTCCAGGATATTTTTTTCCGCTGACTGCATGGCGGCAAGACGGGCTCCATTTTCGCTTGCCATGGACTGGGCAAACGCATTGTACAGGGATACGAAAAGATAGTGTCTGAAGAGATGCCGGAAAAGCAAGGCGCCTCCAATGCCCTGCTGCGGCAGGCAGTTTCCGGGCCAGGGCTGTTTCCGGTATTGCGCCAGCCACTTCTCGTCAAGGGGTAGGAGCTGTTTTAAAACGGCCTGATAGCTTGTACCCCGGACCATCTCATTATATAATAAAAAAATGGTGCTTGCGCCTTTTTCCTGCTGCCACGTGTCGATGTGACTGACTATGTTGCCGACTTCCTCGTTGATGCCCTGGATGGCGCCCGGCAGGTTGAAATAATGCACCTCATGCGCATCCTCCAGACTGCCCCTCACTCTCTCCCCGATTGTCCAGAGGAAAACGGACATTCCCTGATCAACAAGGCTATTCAGTTTGGTTTGAACCAGATCGGTGATGCTTTCGTTAAACTGACCGCACATCCCCTGATCAGAGCCGAATACAATAAATACGGTCGAATTTTTACTGCTCGTATCAGGCAGCGCCGGCTGGTGGCGTAAAAAGACCTGCCAGCCCATATCAACGATTTGACTGAACTCGTTCACGGCGTGCGCTGCCGCTTCAAACTGTCTTATATTAACAGCGGCAAGACTCTTCATGGTTTTCACCACCGAGAGCAGGTCATGCACCGTTTTTATTTTTTTCTGTAATCCTTCCAGTGTCTGCATCTGTTTCCTTTTGCAATTCCTTAATTTTCAAAACAAGCTCATCCCATACAGGGTCTTTTTTTTGGGACTCACTTATTCTTTTTGCCAGGCCGGTATCTTTCCTCACACAGTCAATAACAAGCTGTTGTACAAGGGGTATTTCAGTCAATGGAATTTCATCAAACAAACCTTTGTTGACCGCGAATAATACGGCTATCTGTTCCGCCGCCTCCAAGGGAGCAAATTGATCCTGCTTAAGGATTTCACGGACCCTTCTGCCATGCTCGATGGTTTTACGGGTTTTCTTATCAAGACGGGTTCCGAACCTGGCAAAGGCTTCCAGTTCATGAAACTGGGAATAGGACAGGCGCAGATCACCGGCAACTTTTCGATAAGCGGGAAGCTGGGCTTTACCGCCGACCCGTGACACGGACTTCCCTACATCCACTGCCGGCAGAATTCCTTTCTGAAACAGATCGGGAGAAAGATATATCTGGCCGTCGGTGATGGAGATGAGGTTGGTCGGTATGTAGGCGGAGATGTTCTGTGCTTCGGTTTCAATAATCGGCAGAGCGGTAAGGGAGCCGTTTCCGTGCTCGGGCCGCAGGCGGGTGGAACGTTCCAGCAGCCGAGAATGGATATAAAAGATATCACCAGGGTATGCCTCGCGACCGGGCGGCCGTCGCATCAACAGGGAAATCTGCCTGTAGGACCGGGCGTGCCGGGTGAGGTCGTCATAAACAATAAGTACGTCACGTCCCCGGGCCATGAAATACTCGCCGATCGTGGTGGCGGAATAGGGTGCAATGAACTGTAGGCCCGGAGGATCATTGCCCTCCGCAACCACGATGATGATGTTGTCAAATGCTTTGTGCCGCCTGAGTTCGTCCACTACCTTGGCAATGCTTGAGCTGCGTTGACCAATGGCGCAATAAATGCAAAGAACATTTTTATCATTCTGATTGATGATGGTGTCAATGGCAATGCCTGTTTTGCCTGTCTGGCGATCGCCGAGAATCAATTCGCGCTGGCCGCGGCCGACCGGAATAAGGGCGTCGACAACCTTGAGCCCTGTCTGCAACGGTCTTTCCACTGGCGCCCGTGCCATGATGGGAGGCGCCTCCTGTTGAACGGGGCGACGTTGTTCGTCGGGCGGGGGGGGCCTGCCGTCCAGGGGAAGCCCGAGTGGATCGATTATACGACCGATTAGTTGATGGGAAACCGGCACATCAAGCACCCGGCCGGTGCGTTTTATTTCATCGCCTGCCTTTAGAAGCTCGCCGGGTCCGAGCAGCACGATACCCACCTTTTTCGGCAAAAGGTCAAATGCCATGCCCAAGGTGTCTTTGCCAAGGACTACCAGTTCTTCGGATTTGACCCTGCCAAGACCTTCAGCCCAGACAATACCCTGGCTTACTGAAATAATCTTGCCGACCTCGTCTTCGATAATTTCAGCCCTATGGCTGTCAATCGACTGTTCAATGGCCTCGGAAGTTGCGCTGAGGAGTGAAGTAAGTGTTTCAGCCATCATGAGATCCTTTCTAACCGTTCAGAGGTCCCCTGCTTAGCAGACTCCTCCGTATTTAATCGTTCACAGGTGCCCCATATGTGCGCGATCAGGCTGGCGATGACACCGCTACGCTGTTATAGTAAACCTATGTGAGTCAGCCTGATCGAGTGCAGGTAAGTGAGCCTGCGAGACTCCGGATGGGGGACCTGTGAACGATTACGATCCTTTTGTGTGAAGTTGCATGGCATGCATCACTTCTTTTTCAATATCAAGGATATACCTGTTGATGTTCCATTCGATTTTACGGTCTCCGGCGACCAGTTCGATGCCGAGGCCAAGATCGGGCTTAACTGCGAAGGTCAGCGTAAGATTCGGCTCCAGCAGGTAATGAAGATCTGTTCTAAGCCTGTTTTTCATCTCATCCGTCAGTGCAAAGCCGCTTTTGAGAGAGAGTGCAGGAGGTCCGGGAGTCTGCTGATTTCCGATCAGCAAATCCTTTTCGTGTTTTGCTTTTCTAAGAAATGTCTCTATTACCCTTGCCTCCAGACTCGAATCCGCCAGATCAAGAAGGGCTTTTTTAGATAGTTTTAAGGTTGTTCGGCCAAGGCGGATACTGAGTCTCTGAAAAAACTCCTCTTTTTCCGCGTCAATGGCGTCCAGCCATTTCTGTTTTTCCGCATCTACAGCGCTTTTTGCTTTTTCAAGTTCTTCATCCTGCCATTTTTGAACCTCACGCTGCGCTTTTGTCTGCAATAGAACCCTGTTTTTTGACAATTCCTCTTTTTCCGTTGACAGTTCCAACGCCCTGCGTTCAGCTTCAAGTCGTGATTCCTCTGCCGTCCGCAACTCGTCACTGATCCGTTTTTCCCTTTTCTTCATCGCCGCAATCAGCGGGCCGTAGAGAAATCGCTTAAGGAGAAAAATAAGAATCAGGAAATTGATTACCTGGGCAATGATGGTGAACCAGTCAATCAGCACCTTTTATCCTCCCACTTTGCCGAGAAAATATTTCCAGAATGGATTAGCGAAAATAAGGATCATGGAGACCACAAAGCAGTAGATAGCGGTCGATTCCACCATTGCCAGCCCCACGAAAAGGGTTCTGGTAATAGTGTTGGTTTCATCCGGCTGCTGGGCGATCGAACTCAAGGCCTGCGCCACGGCCCTTCCTTCACCCAGAGCCGGGCCGATGGCGCCGATTGCAATGCAGAATGCGGCTGAAATAATCGAGGCAACGGCAACAAGGGTTAAACTGTCCATATTCTCTCCTTTTTTTGTTTTAGTACCTTAGTGGTAATTTTCTTGTTTTTTATGACAAGAAACCAAAAAGGTGAAATATTTTTAAATAGTTACACGCAGCTGTTAAGGTACTTATCCAGGACCTTTAAAAATTTTCAGTTTATCTGGGTTAGGTTTTTCTATCTTGAGAGTCCAAAGTTCTCGAATAGATGCCTTCAAGTCCCCCTTTGACAAAGGGGGATTTAGGGGGATTTCAACAAGTCAGGTAAAATCCCCCCTAGCCCCCCTTTGTCAAAGGGGGGAATTAGCCGTTTTTTCCTGCACCTGTATGCCGGCGGCAATGTAAACAGCCGCAAGGATTCCGAAAATGTATGCCTGAACAAGGCCGGTCAAAAGGCCTAGGAGTTGCATAATTACCGGTACGAATATAGGAGCGATGGCCAGCAGGATGCCGCCGATCATGGAGCCGCTCATCATATTACCGAAGAGACGGACAGCCAGGGCCAAAGTTCGGCTGATTTCACCGGTAATGTTAAACGGCAGCATTAACGGCGTGGGTTTGATATAGTTTTTCAGGTAATTTACAAGGCCGTTTTCGGAAATACCGTATGCCGGAACCGCGATCATGACGCAAAGGGCAAGTGCGGTAGTAGTGGAAAGCGAGCCTGTGGGGGATTGAAAGCCGGGTATTATGGAAAGTAGATTGGAAACAGCAATAAAAATAAAAAGCGTGCCCAGAAAGGGGAAAAAACGGTCAGGCTTCCTCTGGGTGACTTCCTCGATCTGGCCTAGAATTCCGACAACAATGCTTTCCAGCAGATTCTGCAGGCGAGACGGTTTATCACTGGTTTCCAACCGTCTTGTCACAAGCCGCGAAACAAGACAGAGAAGGGCCATCACCAGCCAGGTGAAGATAATTGTGCCGTTTAATCGAATGAACCCGTGTTCCCAGATGATTATAGAATCAGGGCTGAGCTGCATCTTTTATAAAACCTCCGGCTGATTGATAAAAATTTCAGGGAAAATCGTTATTCACGACTGGTCAAAGGGCGTATTTTTCTGATGATACAGAAACGTACCAGAAAAAAACCGGCAACAATAAAAAACAAAAACATTACATGCAGCTTTGCGGCAAACCACATTGCCGCAAAAACAGGGAAAGAACGGGCCAGAAAACTCCAGAAAAGCAGGTTTAATGGTCGTCCGGCGCCAGGCAGAGAGCGGACGGTAAACCAGAGTCCGCCAAAATAATAAAGCCCTATGAGTATTCCTGCCACAAAGCTGGTTGCATATGCGAATCCTTCATTCATCGTGGCTTTCCTTCCATTTTGTTATTGAGCGTCTTTCCCGCTGTATCCAGTACCAGGCATTCAAGCATCCCAGCGCCAGTCCGATAAGCAATAGCATAAGGGCCCATGAAAAGCGTCCCTGCCGGTTGAGATCAAGCCAGATGCCGATAAAACCGCCCAAAATCGTTGGAATCGCAATGGCCCAGCCAATTATGCCGAACATGCCAAGACCGAACCAGACCTCTCGAACGTTGTGTTTTCTAGCATAAAGCTTTCTGCCTTCCCGGTCCTGAACATTGTTGGAGAATTTTTGCATTCCTCCCTGCTTTTCTGCAGAACGTTTTTTTTCAACCATGTTTACTGAACTCCATAAAACGACGGAGAAAACCGGCCTCCAGCCTGGCAACGGCGGAACGCGCTGTTTTTTCGCGCTCATCAATAACTAAAAGCATTTTTTTCACTTCCTTGAGAAGGTTGCCCAGTTCACCCGCCACTGCATGCCTGGTCGCCACGAAAACCTGGTCCTTCTGTTTGGTAAGAATACCGCCGTTCAGGGCAAAGAAATGTTCCAGGCCGGCTTGGTCAAAGTAAGAGAATATGCCTGGAACCAGGGCGGTGACATAATCTATATGCCGCGGCAGCAGGCAGAAGGAGCCTTCATGACTCTCGGCGACAACCTTTGATGCCTCGGTATCCAGCAGGGTTTCCGAGGGAAGATATATTTTCAGTTTCATAGTGATCTCATCAGGTCATCTTTAAGAGCCTGTTTGAACCCTGATTCGCAGACCGGACAATATATTTTTCAAATCAGGAAATTTTCTCTCCGGCCTCGCTAATCGGGCCTATCATATAAACAGCGCTTTCCGGCTGTTCGGTAAATTCATCATTGAGGATTTTTTCACAGCCCTCAATGGTGTCGTTAAGTTCCACCATTTTCCCGTCAAGCCCTGTAAAATGTCCGGTGGTGAAAAACGGTTGGGTCAGAAAACGTTCAAGCCTTCTGGCCCGGTAGACTACTTTTCTGTCTTGTTTCGCAAGCTCTTCAATACCCAGCATTGCAATGATATCTTTCAATTCCTCATAATTTGCCAGTGTTTTTCGCACCTCCCGAGCAACATCGTAATGGCGTTGACCTACGATTCTGGGAGAAAGCATCATAGAGCGTGATTGCAACTGGTCGATGGCTGGATACAGGCCTTCGCTCGCCATTTTTCGGGACAGGACAATGGATGCCGAAAGGTGTGAAAAAGTATGAACCGCGGCCGGGTCGGTCAGGTCGTCGGCCGGGACGTATACAGCCTGGATAGAAGTGATGGCCCCCCTTTTCGAGCTGGCTATACGTTCTTCAAGTTCTGCAAGTTCGGTGCCCATGGTGGGCTGATAGCCGAGCCGTGAAGGAAGCCGGCCCATGAGGCCGGAGAGTTCCATCCCAGCCTGAATAAAACGGAAGATATTGTCGATCAGGAGCAGAACATCCTGGCCCAGATCATCTCTGAAATATTCAGCCATGGTCAGGGCGTTGCGGGCAACCCTGAAACGGGAGCCCGGAGATTCGTTCATCTGGCCGAATACCATGACGGTATTTTTTAAAACACCGGCGGCTTTCATCTCTCGATAAAGTTCTTCACCCTCCCGACATCGCTCACCAATACCGCAAAATATGCTGGTTCCCTTGTGGCGTCCCACCATATTATGAATAAGTTCGGTAATAACAACGGTCTTGCCCACCCCTGCGCCGCCGAACAGACCCGCCTTTCCCCCTCGTTCCAAGGGGACGAGAAGGTCAATGGCCTTGATGCCGGTCAAAAATATCTCCTCTTTTGTAACCCTGTCATTAAGTGGTATCGGCCTCTGGTTGACAGAACGAAGTTCACATCCGGAAACAGGCGGCCCGTTGTCAATTGTCTCGCCAAAGACGTTAAACATACGGCCTTTCAATTCTTCGCAGACAGGCGCCATAAGTGTCGCATCACTGCCCGTGACCTGATCGCCCCGCGACAGGCCGACCGTATTTGTCAGCGCAATACCCCGCACCAGCCGGGTATCAAGATGATCAAGCACTTCAATAACCACGGGTTTTTTTTCAGCTGTTTTCAGAATCGCGGAAAGAGGCGGGAGTTTATCCTGAAAATAGATATCGATCACACTCCCCCGTACGGCTCTGATCCTGCCTGTATATGATGACATATTGTTTATAGCCGCCGTGTTATTCATAAGTTCATACTTTTTCTTTTCTCATGGTTTACAAAAAATGCTGTTAGCTATCTATTTGTTTGAACGTAAACTCAAAAAAACGAATTTACAATAGATTACGCTAATTTTTCAAATTTTTTTTTAGCCATTAGCCATTCAATGTCATTAACTTAAGCCTTTTCTCCTGTTGCAGGAACTCTGGTTCGTTATTTCGTCCCCACCCCTTACGCTTTTCTATCCGAAAATGGCGTCAAGCCCCAGGATGTGATGAAAATAATCGCTGTTCTGCAAGGGGGCCGTCACCTCGCCGGCACAAATAAGCACGCGTTCAAGCGTAAAAATTCGCGGCGCCTTTAATAGTTTTACCTTCCGCTGCACGTCCTTGATTACCGATATGCCGACCGGTTGTGAGGAAAATTTGCATTCAATCAGGGTCAACACCTGTCCTTTCCTCCGAACCAGGATATCGATCTGCAATCCGGATTCATTCTTGCCCTTTCTTTTTCGTTGTCTGAAAAACGGCCCAAAGCCGATGATGGAAGAAATATCCATTTCCATACGGGAAAAAATCCGGGAAAGATTTTTCAGGCAGAGCCGTTCAAAACAAAGTCCAAAATAGGTATCCAGGCTTGAACCCGCCAACTGCTCAAAAAGGCCGGGATGTGTGTTTAACTCAATCACCTTTCGATTGGGGGCAATATAGGTGAAGTAGAAACGCAGCCACTCGTCCCACAGAACCAGTTTCCTGGTTTTATCGCCTTTGCCCAATACGGATTTAGGGGTGAACACATTGACAAAATCCGCCTGTTCCAGACCATTGATGTAACCGGTAAGACCGCCACCGGACGCCATCCCCAGACGTTGCGCCAGTTCCTCTTTTGCGCAACTCCTCTCGGCCAGGCATTTGACTATCCTTTCATAGGTCCTTGTTACCTTGAACTGCTCTTTGAATATAGTTTCAAACTCGGTCAGAAAAAAACCATGCTTTTGAAAACAGAGCCGGTCAACATTATTGACAAGGGAATGGCGGGGATCGATTTGTTCCAGGTATTTGGGAATCCCTCCAAAGACCATCAGGAATTTCGCAATCTCAAAATCAGACCTGAATTGTTTGAAGAACAGTTTTGCCTCGGAAGCAGGCAATGGCGCCAGCTTGATTTCAAAGGTTTTCCTGTTATGCAGCGCCTTGGAATGAACAAGGTGATTGAGCATGAAACCGGCAATGGAACCGCACAGGACAAGAGTGATGCCTGGATTTGCCTTCCACCGGTTATCCCAGAAAAATTTCAGCAGGGATACCAATTCGCTTCTTCCCGAGGCCATCCAGGGAAATTCGTCAAAAACAATATAATGTTTTCCCTTACGTATATGGAAGGAAAAGACGTCAAAGGCCTCCCGCCAGTCCCTGGCAACGCTTCTAGGCGTCCCGGTTTGATCGGCCAACTGCTGCATGAAATGTCCGATCTGTTTTTTTAGCGAAGCTTGCTGCAACCCTTCAAAATATAAATCTTTCTTGCGGGCCGCAGCCTTTGTCAGGAGCGTACTTTTGCCGACTCGACGCCGACCGTAGACAATACCCAGTTCCGCCCGCCTGGAGCCAATTGCATTCTTGATAATATTTAATTCATGTTCTCTGCCGTAAAACATGATTTGATCATAGATCAGCAAAGAAAAGAATGCAAGCATTGTTTGCCGATCTGTTGTGTTTTCGGATAGATCGGCAAAAACCGTAATGCGCCAGATCTTGGCCGATCTATCGGAAACAGGGACAAGAAGGGCTATGCAAAAAAACCTTGGAAGATCGTTTGATTCAGTTAAGAATCATTTTTAAGGCTGGAGATGAATATAAATTTGCCAATTCCTTTTTCAGGGCATGGTTGCTTTACAAAAATTTTTAGGGTTCGCTTTTCAGCGGTTTACCCGGCAGAGCGATACAACTTTTGGGTTGACTGGAAAATTATCTCTACTATAATTGGGTTGACTGGAAAATTCTCCCGTCTCAAACAATGGTAAAAAGCTGATCAATGACTATGAAACGATATCTAACACAAAATGTTGTAGATGATCTTAAAAAAAAGATGGTCTTTATCGGCGGGCCGAGACAGGTAGGAAAAACCACGCTATCGCTTAGTATTCTGGGAGGGGATGAAACCCATCCGGCATATTTCAACTGGGATTATTTTGAAGATAAAAGGGACCTTATTAAGGGGAAACTTCCTTCAAGCATGCCTCTTATTATTCTAGACGAAATCCATAAATATAAAAAGTGGCGGAATTTTGTAAAAGGCCTTTATGATAAAAACAAATCAAAGATCTCTTTTTTGATAACCGGCTCCGCAAGGTTGGATCATTACAGTAAAAGAGGTGACTCGCTGCAGGGGCGCTACCATTATCACAGGCTGCACCCGCTTTCTCTCTACGAACTTAACAAATCACCTTCAAAAAATGACATGGAATCGCTTCTCCGCTTTGGCGGCTTTCCCGAGCCTTTTTTCGCCCAGTCTGAAAAGGAATGGAAAAGATGGCAGCGCGAAAGACTGACAAGGGTTGTAAAGGAAGATCTCGTCACATTGGAGCAGGTAAAAGAAATAGGTCAACTGGAAATTCTTTCAGTTCTTTTGCAGGAAAAAGTTGCCTCCATTCTTTCTATTAACTCGCTCCGGGAGGATCTTTCAGCGTCCCATGAAGCAGTTGACCGGTGGGTGAGAATTTTTGAAAATCTTTATTACTGTTTCAGGCTCAGACCTTTTGGCTCAAAAAAAATAAATGCCTTAAAAAAAGACCGAAAACTTTTTTTATGGGATTGGTCACTTTGCAAAACCGCCGGCTCGATCTTTGAAAATTTCGTGGCGTCAAATCTATTGAAATATTGTCATTTTATTGAGGACACATGTGGTGATGATATGGAGCTTTGCTATCTAAGGGACAAAAATAAACGGGAGATTGATTTTGTTGTTCTAAAGGACAATCATCCTCTTTTTGCGGTGGAATGCAAATCAGGCGAAGCTGATGTGAGCAAACATATCCCCTATTTTGCATCAAGAACGGAAATACCGCGGTTCTACCAGGTACACAAGGGATTCAAGGACTACGAGTTAAACGATATCAAAACAAGGGTTCTGCCTTTCACGACATTTGCGGCTGAAATTTTAAAAATATAAAATTTAAAGTTCTGTTTGTTTTTGCCATGGGTCATCTTGGACTTATAGACGACCATGCCGGTCTTTTCCTCGGGTCGAGTAGACGGATTTCTACTGGTAAGGATTCTGGTAGTTGCAATGATTCTTTCCATTGTACGCCTCGCTGCACGCAGCTACTGTGTGATCACTGTTCATCTCGCAGCCCCCTCATCAGTTGTCG
>JAYEGR010000041.1:0-32504 GCA_034659175.1 Thermodesulfobacteriota bacterium
ATTTTTTTTGTTCATTGGGGCGATCTTTGTGATCGCCCTTTTTTGGGCGATCACAAGGATCGCCCCTACGAAAAAATGGACAGAAACTTTGTTTTTCCGACACATATACATGAATTTTCGACTGCCCGGCTAAAGAGTGTCTTTGTACTATCTGAAATGGTTGGCGTCAAGGAATTGTAGTGTCATGGCAGGATTTTTGGAACTGTGCAATTAAAAATTCTGCAGTTTCTTGTGACCTTGATATTCAGTTCCCCCCCCTTGTGCCATGATCTCGGCCAGAGTATTGCAAAAAATGATCCGCCTGGCAGGCCAGGGGATCTTTGAAAACGGTTGCATCCCTGGTGGCGCAGTTGCCTCTGCCCGGTAGAACCAGTAACCGTTCTCAACCTCTATGACCGGACTCAGCTCTCCCGGTTTCAGCCCGGCAAGAATGATATCGATCCGTTTTGCCGGTGAAAGGTAGCGACGGTTCAATCTGCCGTCAAATTTTTTTGATCCGCCCTGAGACATTTTTCGGGCCACGTATGCGAAGTCTGCACCGCGCATTACCTGTTTCCTGGCTTGTTCGCATATTTTTTTCTGCTCAGCGCGTTTTTCAAGAGTGTCAAGCTCATGAACGAAACGGAATATCCCCTGCAATTCAACCCAGCCCGGGCAGAGATGGTGCGCGGATCGGAGTCTCTTCAGGGTATTGGGGATGTATATTTTTTGTACGGAATTGAATTCATTCCACCGTTTTTTAACGATTTCGTCATAATCGGCGATGTTCGTACCTTCCGGCAGACGGCCTCCCATCGCCTTTTTGACAATTTTCTGAAACTGTTTGAGTCCGGTTATATTATCAGTTGTTTTCGCGGATGACAAAGCCGGGACCGGTATGGGAATATCATCCGTTCTTTGAAGCCGGTTCAGACGTGTGAAGGCGCGGCTTGGCATATATTCCCGGACAGCCCGGACGTACGGTTTGTATCCGGAAGGTTTCATCAGCAGATGACCCAGGTCAAAGAGACAGATTCTATTATAGCCGAGATTTCTTGCCAGGGCCGCCTCTTGTCTTATTTGTTCCGGTTTTTTGATATAGGCGCCGAGTCCGGCCCATGCCTGAATCGAGGAATTTAGAAGGGCGGCCGCGTTCTCAAGTTGTTTGCCTACCCGTTCCGGTTCCCCGAAATAGGCCATTGGGAACAGGGCGTCGACCAGTCCATTTTCCGTCCAATAGAGCCAATCCTGACCTTTTTTAACAAAGGCGGGGCCGAAATCGGGATAAATTGCAGCCGAGAGAGTGACGTTTTGGCCGGATTGGCAAATGACTTTTTTTACATCCTTGACCAGGGCCGTTATCTCAGATGATCGGAGATCGGCCCAGAGCAGAGTTGCTGTTGTAAGCGCTCGCTCCGCCGGGCCCATGTCCCCGGAAAGCCAGTCGTCAAGGCCGGCCGTTACCGATCCATCAGGCATCCAGCGCGGATCAAACCCCCAGGTCTTTTGGAATTTTTTTCCCAGCCTGCCTCCATGGCCATATGCCGGACCTGGATAGCGCACAAAATCAAGATGTATTCCGGCCACATCATATTGATCAAGCAGTTCCCTTACAATGGATGCAAAGCGGCGTCGATATCCGGATGAGGCAGGGTCTGCGTAAATGCCCTCGATCCAGCCGGTTGCCCTGTCGAATTCGGAATAATCTGATGTTTTACGGCCATCAATATCACGGAGAATCCAACTGCGTCCGGCCCCGGCTGCGTGGGCCGGGTCAGCAGGCGGATCATTTCCTGTCCAAAGGTAATATACATTCAGCCAGGCATGTACGGGTATTGATCCGCATGCCTTAAGTACCGATGCCAGGGGATCGAAATCAGGAGGATCATCCACCAGGCTTTCAGCTCTTGGAGCAATGCGGCTTTTATAATACGCGTCGGCACGCCCCCTGACCTGGACTAAAAGGGTGTCAAACCCTGCAGATTTTGCCGCATTGCATGTCCTTTCGATCTCAGCAGGAGTGTCAATGTCAAATCGAATGATCCAGGATGCCATGTCAGCTTGTATATCCCGGTTTGCAAAAAGGAGGAATATACAGAACATACAGGCAAGCAGTGTGCGAATTTTTATTGTTCGCGTAAGCATATTTTTGTTCGCCTACCTTTAACGTTTAATCAACCACTTAACATAATGACGGCATGAGATGCTCTATGTCGCAAAAATACGACATAATTAAAAATATCGAGTTGTGTAATTAGATTCTTACAATGTTTAGTCTGAGAGTTTATCTACCATCCCTTAACTTTTTTGGCTCATTGGGCGGATACGTGACGCATCAAAACTAACACCAGTAACCTATTGAATTAACATATGTTTTAGCGACCATGCAAGTTAATTACACAATTCGATTTATTATATTAGTCTTTTAAAACACACAGGTTGAGAGGGTGACGAGTTTTTTCCTTCAGCCTTCTACCTTCTACGTTGTTATCAATAAATTCATTCTTGTCAAACAACGACATCTTGGGGTATCGCTTACCATTTCAAATTTCCCTGCCGGCCAATATTATTGCGTAATTAGCTGAAATAATGTCAACAATATTTTTTGGCATGAATGATGCAGGAACTAAATGGATGCATCAAACAAATACTGATTAGAGATTATAAATATAAATATACAAAAGGGGCGTCGTATCTATAAGTTGGAGGAAATATTATCATTTGTCCCTCCGGGACAGGAAGCTGACCTCGCTCAAATATCCCTTTGGGATAAAATAAATAATAAATTATTTTTTTTATTTTGTACTGCTTTTTTCCTTCCGCCAATCTTGTCTTTGCCGGCCTTCAGTGCAAAAACAACATCCAAACCTATAATAAATAGCCAATTCGGCAACATGGCCCTTTTCTTTCCTGGACAATAATGGTCAGCCTCAAGGAGTGTTGATTGATTTATGGAATGAATGGGCAAAACAAAATAATCACGATGTAAAATTAAAAAAAATCCCAGTTTATCTGGATCAGGAGTCATATGTTTATTCCATTACTTAATTGTTTTCCCAATCGTTTTTTTCGTATCCTGCGGTTACCGGTATTAATTTTTTTATCCCTGCTTTTTATTTTAATGTCAAACACTGTTGCTTATTCAAGGTTGGCAACATTTTCTCTTAATCCGAATACCGAATCCTATCCAGAGGGATACAGGGTCTACAAATTGGACATTAACGGGAATTACATATTCATTGGAAGCGTGGACTTTGTTGAAAATTGTAAGTTGGAAAATAATATCGTGACGTTTGATCTCGACTTGAGTGTTCCTTATTCTGGTTGTTATTCACTAACTGCTTATAACGACGCCCAGGAAAGTTCTTTTTCAAATGAGTATCGCCTGGAAGTCCCGCCTGACAGTGCCGAAGTCCCGCCTGACAGTGCCGAAGTCCCGCCTGACAGTGCCGAAGTCTCGCCTGACAGTGCCGAAGTCTCGCCTGACAGTGACGGAGTCTCGACTGACGCTACAGTGGAGTACTCTGTACAAGTGACTCTGGATCCGAAGTTGTACCCCTCCATTCCTAATCCTGTGGGATATGAGGTGTTTTATGATACCGTCAGTCGGTGGGATGGTGATTATAAATTCAGTAAGGAAGTGGGAATTGCGAACTGCCTGCTTGATGGAAAATTCGTAACGTGTGATCTGAAAATAGAGTTTGAGCCTGGCGTGACATATTTTCTTTCGGTTAAAGCATTTGATAATCCAAATGAAAGCGCTTTTTCAAATGAGATGTCCTTCACGCTTCCCAAAGACGCAGGAGTCTCGACTGACAGTGATGGAGACTCGCCTGACAGTGACGGAGTCCCGCCTGACAGTGACGAAGACTCGAATGACAGTGACGAAGACTCGAATGACAGTGACGAAGACTCGAATGACAGTGCCGAAGACTCGCCTGACAGTGACGGAGTCTCGCCTGACAGTGACGAAGACTCGAATGACAGTGATGGAGACGGAATACCTGACGACTCTGAAATTGAGTACGGAACAGACCCACAAGACCCGGATTCCGACGATGACGGTATTTGGGACGGCCGAGAACTGGAGTTGGGGAAAAATCCTCTCCTTCCTGACGCTACAGTTGAGTACTCTGTACAGGTGACTTTGGATCCGGAGTTGTACCCCTCCATTCGTAATCCTAAGGGATTTGAGGTGTGTTATGATGTTGACAGCCGGCTGGAGTGGGATAATTTCGATTATTATGCATCCTGTGAGGAAGTAAGCATTAAGAACTGCCGGCTTGATGAAGAATTCGTAACGTGTGATCTGAAAATAGAGTTTGAGCCTGGCGTGACATATTTTCTTTCGGTTAAAGCATTTGATAATCTATATGAAAGCGCTTTTTCAAATGAGATGTCCTTTACGCTTCCAGCAGACGCAGATTTTGATGGTATCCCGGATAAGTATGAGATCGTCTATGGTACCGATCCTTATGACCCTGATTCCGACAACGATGGCATACTGGACGGCCAGGAGCTGGGACAGGGCACAGATCCCCTTCATAATGACTTATTGGCCGAGTACTTGGTACAGGTGACCGTGGATCTGGAGGCAGCCTCCATTTTTTATCCTGCGCGATGCGAAGTGCTTTTAAGTTCCATTATATGGGAAGTGGATATTGATGCGTGTTGGTTTGAGGAAGAGTGCATGATTTGCGATATAAAGCTTGAGCTGGAGCCCGGAAAAACTTATGGCATCTCAACCAGGATTTTTGGTGATAACAATGAAAGCGTTATTTCAAACGAGATACCCTTTACGCTTCCTATATATTTTGACTACTAGTCCATGACATTTGATTTTATCAATGTCCTGGGTCCAGAGTTCAAGGTTCAACCCTGAACTCTGGACCTTATGGCGCTGATTCAGACCTGGATGACATTGCATTTCAGCGTACTTTCTCTTTCTTTCCCTTAATTTTATAAAGTATTTCGTTCTTCTTGATCATTCCGTATTTTTCTCTTGCGATTTTTTCAATATATAAGGGATCATTTCCCAATTTATCGATCTCCTCCCGAAGCGCATTATTCTCCTTTTTAAGAATTTCATTTTTTATTCGGCTTTCATCAAGTTGTTTCCTGATGTTATAATATTTGAGTGCGCCGTTTGGTGAAATCACATGCCACAGAATAAAAAAAAGTATGAGGATTCCGCTGACAAACAGCCATTTTTTGTTTTTAAAGTCGGAATTTTTCTTTTTCATGGCAGTAAAACACTCAAAAATTTATTTTTTCAGATATGTTACAGGCGCAATGGATGATCGTCGAGCGATTTTTAAATGAAAGGTAATTTTTTAGTTTGACACACACTTCTTTCCCCCGAATATATCTTGTCAGCGCTTGCCTGGTCGGCCTGAAAACCCGATATGACGGATGTATAAAGCCTGATTCCGTTTGCATTAATGAGCTTTCAGGCTCAATTTGGGTCCCTGTTTGTCCGGAACAACTGGGAGGGTTGTCCACTCCTCGAACAGCGGCAGATATTATAGGAGGAGACGGTAATGATGTTCTTGAGGGCAATGCCCTGGTAGTGACCGAAAAAGGAGAGGACGTGACTGAACAGTTTGTTCTTGGAGCCAAACAGGTTCTTAAAATAGCCGAATCTCAGAAAATAGCGGGAATCTACCTGAAGGCACGAAGTCCTTCCTGCGGAATAACGTCCCAACCTGGAGTGACGGCAGCCCTGCTGATAAGCCGCGGATATGAAGTCAGGGAATTTTGACGTGGATTACCCCAAGTCCAATAATCCGCACTAAATTTTCAGGATTTTCAGCACAATTATTCCCAGTTCATAGAGCATATATAACGGCACTCCCATTAAGAGCATGTTTACTACGTCCGGTGTTGGTGTCAGCATGGCGGCGACTATGCTGATTACAAGGATTGCGTAACGACGGTTTTTCTCAAATGTTTTTCTGGGGCAGATTCCTACCTTTGCCCCGAATACCATAAAGATCGGCAGCTCAAATATAAATCCGAATGCAAGTATGAACATGGTTACAAATGTGACGAATTTGCCAATTGAAATAATGGGCTTTAACTGTTCGGATTGAAATCCGAGCAGGAATTTCACTCCAAATGGCAGTGTGACAAGGGAACAGAAAGAGACGCCCGCATAAAACAGACAGCAGGTGAAAAATGCAAACCAGATCCTGTTTTGAACCGTGAGACCAAATGGTTTTGCAAGGGCTTTCCACAACGTGAAAACGTAAATGGGCATAAGAACAAATGCGGTAACGAAAAATGCGATTTTGACATGAGCAAGAAAGGGCTCGGTAACGGAAAAAAAGGAAAGTTTCTGGCCCAGGTGGGCCTGCATAATTTGCAGAAGGTCAGGGGAGATAAAGTAAAACCCGACAGCGCCTCCGATCAGGCTGCCGATTAAAAAGAGAGCGGTTTTCCTCAGTTCCAGGATAAAACTTACAAAACGATTTTTTGGTTCCAAGACCTGAAAAACCTCAACATGTTAGGGGGTACTGCTACCCCGGCGGTTCAAGGTTCCACGTTCAGGGTTCAGGGTTGAATAGGGAAAAATTCCGATCAAATAAACCTTGAACCTTTGAACCTTGAACCCGGAACCTATGATAGAAGATTTTCCCGGATAAATTTTATTCCGTTTCGAAATAGTGCTACTCCCTGACCTTCTTCAGGAAGCTCTTCTCTGGTCCAGCGGGGATGATTGGTTCTGTGTAGAAAAGCCTCTGGGTGCGGCATTAGACCGAATATCCTGCCTGTAGGATCACATATCCCGGCAATGGCTGCCGGTGAACCGTTGGGGTTGTGCGGATAGTCCTGTGTCGGCCGGCCAGTTTCAGGATCGGCATATTGGAGTGCAACAAGGTTTTCGTCCTGAATTCGGGTAAGTGTATGGTCATCTTTTGAAACGAATTTACCTTCACCATGTCTGACCGGATAATATAAGCCGGGAAGATTTTTTGTAAAAACACAGGGACATTTTTCGTTTACGCAAAGCTTTACCCAACGGTCTTCAAACTTGCCGGAATCGTTGTAAGTAAGGCTTACGATGCGCTGGTCGTAGTTTTTGTCAAGGCCGGGTAAAAGCCCCATTTTTACCAGGAGTTGAAAGCCGTTGCACACGCCGAGTATCAATTTCCCATGCTTAATAAATCTCACAATCTGGTCAAGAAATTTTTCGTTTGTACCCTTGATTACGGAATATTTCATCCTGTGAGCCCCGGCCTGACCGGCCCCCAGGTCATCACCATCCAGGAAACCACCCGGCAGATTGAGGAAATGGTAGTCGTCCAGGGAATATTCACCATGCAGGAGTTCGGCCATATGGGCAATATCCACCTGTTCCGCACCCCCCAGTTTGCAAGCATGGGCCATTTCCATTTCACAGTTCGTGCCATAGCCTGTAATTACAAGGGCTTTCACTTTATCCGGCATTAAACAAGCCTCATAAGGATTTTTGTAACCGCTTACCCCTCCAGCCTTCTACCTTCAGCCTAAAAACCTTAGCAGTTATTTTCTATTCTCCAAAAAGCTCACGTTTGATCCACCTGATTCCGAACCTTAAAAGAGCGGTGTCACTATTGCTGATATCTTTATAATTTACATCAGGAAAGGAGTCCAACCCTTTGAATTCGGGTTGTTTTATTAGGCCTGCAAATGCGTCGAGATCGTAAAGTGACATCATGTATTTTTGAATCTGATCCTCTGTAAATCGAGCGCCTTGCTTTACCTTGTTGTGCTGAATTATGGGCAATATCAGATCATTGAATTCATTATAAGACTCAAGTCCCTGATCCTGGATCCATTCACGGATGTCCTGCTTCTTTTTTTCTTTGAATCCACGGCAATGAGGTTCTGTAATCAGAACGTAAAAATCTCCAACCTTTCCCTCCGGATTCTGGAAAGCGGCCCTTCCAAGAGGATATATCCGGCATGCGCCCGGACGGTCTTTATAGATCACGCACCCTTTGGAAGTTACAAAGGGGCAACTTGCCCGGCCGTCATCCACCATTCCGAGATAGACCCAGGGCAGGACGTCTCCCTGTTCCTGTTCAATAACCGCGTGACGTTCCAGGAATTCAGAGGAGGTGAGTTTCAGGGCCTGTTTTAAGCGGAGGACGTCATATGGTGTGAGTGCAAGCTCAAGCTGCCTGCAGCAGTCGGTAAAACAATCCACCCCTGGGTGACATCTGAACTGGAACAGCTCGCCTTGAGGGAGCTTTCTTACATTTTCCGGCAATAAATCCCGACACATCAGCTTTCCTTTTTCCGCAATATGTGGAGCAGCGGACTAGCTATGAATACAGAGGAATAGGTACCCACGACCAGACCGCAGGCAAGTGCGAATGAAAAGTCATGGATAACGGTTCCGCCAAAGATAAAAAGAGTTAACACAACAAGGGCCGTTGTAAGAGATGTTACAACGGTACGGCTGAACACCTGGTTGATACTTTTGTTAATGGTATCAGTGAATTTTTCGGAAGGCCCTGCCTTTTTCATGAGTTCGCGGATTCGATCAAACACCACGACACTGTCGTTCAAGGAGTATCCTGCCAGGGTCAGGAGCGCGGTCACAATGAGAAGCGTTATCTCGACGTTTAAAAGGTAACATATGCCCAGAACCACGGTCACGTCGTGAAAGGTTGCAACCGCGGCCGCAAGACCAAAGCGCATATCAAATCTCAAGGCGAGATAGACGATAACCCCGAGCAATGAAATAAAGATCGCCTGGATCGCCTTGTTTCGGAGTACCGCACTGACCGATGATCCGATTTCAGACTGGCTTTCCAGAACAAAATGCGTTTCAGCCATGTGATCATTTAATATTGTTGTGATCTCCTCGCTAAGGTTAGCGACAACCTTTTCTGATCTCTTGAATTTTACAATAAGCCTGTCTTCGTTGGTCACCTGTTGCAGATCAAGACCCGGTTTGCCGTTTTTCTTGAAAACCGTCCGCACATCCTCTAATGCAAATGGTTGCTCAGCCTTGTACTGCAAGAGACTTCCGCCTGAGAAATCTACACCCAGATTTGCGTGGCCGCGAAGTATCTGAACAAATGCGATCATCCCGACCAGTACAAGTATGGCTGAAAAGGAAAAAGTGATGTTTCTGATTTTCATGTAGTCGATGTTCGGACGATTTATGAGCTGCATGAATTTTATGGGCTTGAGCCATTTGCGGTTATAGAGTATATCGTAGATCAGCCTTGTGCCGAACAGGGTTGTGAAAAGGTTTATTGTGACACCAAGTGAGAGTGTTACCGCAAAACCCTTAATCGGGCCCGTTCCGAACAGAAAGAGCGCTAATGCCGTAATAAGGGTTGTCACCTGGGAGTCTATGATGGTCCACAATGCCTTGTCATAGCCGCCTTCAACGCCTGATTTAACTGTTTTACCAATTGCGAATTCCTCGCGCATTCGTTCAAATATGAGAACATTGGAGTCCACGGCCATACCGATTGCGAGGATGATGCCGGCAATTCCGGGGAGAGTGAGAGTGGCCTCCATGGCCGCAAGACCGCAAAACAGGAAGAGGATGTTAAGGAGAAGCGCGCAATTCGCAATTACGCCGGAGAGCCTGTAATAGATCATCATAAACAGGAGCACCATCACGGTTCCAAAAAGACCTGACATAAGCCCCCTGTTAATGGAATCCTGCCCAAGGGAAGCCCCGACCGAGAGATTCTGAATTATTTCGACCGGCGCGGGCAGGGCGCCGACTCTTAAGACGATTGCAAGGTCAGCTGCCTCTTTCTGGGTAAAATTCCCGGAGATCTGAGCGCTTCCACCGAGGATTCTTTCCCGGATGACCGGCGCTGATCTGACCACTTCGTCCAGAATGATGGCAAGCCGCCTGTTGACGTTTTTTTCCGTGAGTTGTCCGAACACCTTGCCCCCTCGATCGGTCAGGTCAAGGCTTACCATGGCTTCATTGAAATTGCCTCCAAATCGGACGCGCGCGTCCTTAACCATTTCACCGGTCATGAGAACAGGACTGTTCATTAAAAGAGGTTTCTTTATTTCAACGCCTGTTTCCAGGTCCACCTCTTTTTCAAAAAAGACTTCCGTGTTGTCGGGCAGTCGGCGTTGCAGAATCATATTGAGTTTTTTTCTGTTGTCACCCTCTTGCCATTGTCCGCTCTCTTCCGCCTGCCGGATCAGACCGGGGAGATCGATGCCCGGCGTATCGTTTACCAGTTTGAATTCCAGCTGCGCAGTCTGACCTATCAGGTTCAAGGCCCGTTTCGGGTCTACACCCGGCAACTGGACCACGATTTCGTCAGTACCCTGTTTAATGATAACAGGTTCCGCAACACCAAACTGGTCAATACGGTTTCGGATAATTTCCAGCGACTGGTCAACAGCATGTATGTTTATGAAATCTATTCTGTCATTGTTGAGTGTCAGAATGATCTTTGGAAACGAGCCGATTTCCGCCTCTATTGTTGTATCAAGATCCGGAAAGTCTCCGGATATGACCTCCTTTACAGTGTCAAGGGCGCTTGTGTTGGGCAGGGTAAATATTGCCTTGTGGGGATCGCTTGATGCAGTGCGGACTACTGAAACCTTTTTATCCGCCAGGGCGTCTTTTAGATCCTGTGCGGCAAAGTCCAGTGAGTTTTCTATGGCCTTGTCCAGATCCACCTTTAAAACCAGGTGCATGCCGCCCTGAAGATCAAGTCCGAGACGCAGTCCTTCGGGAGCAAGATAGTTGCGCCACCAGTCAGGGACATCCTTGTAAACCGACGGCAGAAGGGTAACCCCGGAAAAGGTGATAAGGGAAATCAGTAGTAATATTTTCCATATAAGGGTACGGCTCATTCAATAACTCCTTGGATTAATGTGTAAATTCAGTATGTTGCGCCTTGGCTTTCCAGATGTTGATTGTTTAAAAAACAATGGAGCGGGATTATACTCAACTAAAGCAAGATTTTAAAGCCCAAAACCGGATGCGGGACCAGGAATGGCCGGTTTTCTTTGAAATAGGGAAAAATTTTGGTCTGATCACGGGTTACGAACCAATGTCATTGACTTAAAGAAAATCCTGCTTTATTAATTAGTGTATAAACGAAAACCTTCCAATTTATACTTTTACACTTTTTTAAATTGGTAGCCAAATTATTCATCATTCATAATTCATCATTCCAAAAAAGGGGAGTTTAAAAATTTTTTCATGAAACAGGTTCATTCCAGGTATTCTGATTTAAGCAGTCTTGAGGTTGCCAAACTGGTCAGCGCTGCGGCACTTGATAAAAAAGCGGAAGGTCTGATCGTCTTGGACGTTAGCGAAATTTCATCGTTTGCTGATTATTTTGTGATTATGAGCGGTCGTTCCACACGTCATGTACAGGGTCTTGCCGAGGCAATAGATTCCAAAATTCGCAGTAAGCGGACAAAGGATACCAATTCCGAGGGACTTAGGGAAGGACTCTGGGTGCTTCTTGATTATAATGATGTGGTGGTTCATATTTTTTACAATGAGGTGAGGAAATTTTATGATCTGGAAGGGCTATGGCACGATGCGCCGCGAATTTCATGGAATGATGAATTATAAATGATAAAAGAGGAGTGGTGAAATTGCTTGGAGTTATAATTGGTTAGGGCTTATTGTTAAGGGGTGGCTTTAGGTTTTTTTAATCAAAAATCGGGTGACATTATGAGCGCTGTTCAGCCTGTGCTTCTGGCTATACTTGACGGATGGGGTGTTGCTGAGCCTTTGAAGACCAATGCGGTTTATGTTGCAAAAACGCCGAACATGGATTTCTGGACCACAAAATATCCTTTTACAACACTTACCGCTCACAACGGTGAGGTTGGTCTGCCCGAGGGCCAGATGGGAAATTCCGAGGTAGGCCACTTAAACATTGGCGCGGGCCGGGTAGTTTATCAGGATTTCACCAGGATAAACCGTGACATTGAGACCGGCGCTTTTTATTCCAATAAGGTGCTTGTCAAGGCCATGCAGGGAGTCAAGGAAAACGGAGGGGCCCTGCATCTCCTGGGGCTTGTGTCCGACGGCGGAGTTCACAGTCATCTGGAACATCTTTATGCGCTCGTGCGAATGGCCGTGGAAACAGGTCTTAAAGATGTATTTGTTCATTCATTCATGGACGGCAGGGATACGCCTCCCAAAAGCGGTTTGGAATACGTGCGTCAATTGAATGATTTTCTGACCGAGACCGGAGGAGGAGAGATTGCAACAATAATCGGCCGGTACTTTGTGATGGACAGGGACAACCGCTGGGAACGTGTTCATATCGCGTGGCAGGCGCTGGTTGAGGGGAAGGGACTTTATGCTGCGGATGATCCGGTAAAAGCGGTTCAGGGTGCCTACGAGCGCGGCGAGACAGACGAGTTTATCAAACCTGTTGTCCTGACTGATGAATCCGGCAAACCAAAAGGTACGATTTCCGACAACGATACTCTTTTATTTTTCAACTTCCGTGCAGATCGGGTCAGGGAATTGACCCATGCCCTGACAGATAAGGTCTTTGACGCTTTTAAATACGAGAAAAGACCCGCCCTGGCTGAATGCGTTACATTCACGTCCTATGATGCCCATTTTGATCTGCCAATCGTATTTCCTCATGTTGCCCTTGACCGCATTTTAGGAGAGGAGATCAGCAGGCAGGGGCTCAGGCAGCTTCGGATTGCAGAGACTGAAAAATATGCCCATGTCACTTATTTTTTTAACGGCGGACGAGAAGAGCCTTTTGAACTTGAAGATCGAGCCCTGATTCCCTCTCCAAAAGAGGTTGCCACTTATGATTTAAAGCCTGAAATGAGCGCGTTCAAAGTTACCGAGGAACTGCTTCATCGTTTAAAAAACAATGAATACAGCAATGTAATCTTGAATTTTGCAAACGGCGACATGGTTGGACACACGGGTGTGCTGGATGCGGCAGTGCGTGCATGTGAAGCAGTGGATACGTGCATGGGAAGAATAGTGGAACAATTCACGGCAATGGGCGGTATAGTTCTTATTACGGCTGATCACGGAAATGCTGAAGTCATGTATGATCCCGAAACCCACGGCCCTCATACGGCCCATACGCTGAATCCGGTCCCGTTCATTTTGATAAGCGACAGGCATATCGGGTGCACTCTAAGAAAAGACGGGGCATTAAAGGACATTGCGCCGACTATTCTAAGCCTTCAGTCCATTCCGATTCCCGATGAAATGGGAGGAAAAAGCCTTATTATCGATCGTTAAGCCCTTGAGCTTACCAGCTAATGGTGCATGGAATGCACCCTGCCGGGCTACCGGGCTTGAACTGAACCTCTGAACCTCTGAACCCTGAAAACCCATGAAATACATCAGCACAAGGGGCGGGATCGCCCCTATTACATTTACTGAAGCCGTTATGATGGGGCTGGCGACAGACGGGGGATTGCTGCTTCCTGAATCACTGCCCATAGTAGATAATGGTACGATTGAATCCTGGAAGGATCTGAATTATCAAGATCTGGCATTCCAGGTACTGTCCCTGTTTGTCGGCGATATACCTTCCCATGATCTTAAGTCTCTTATCGAACGATCCTATTTCACGTTTACCGACCCGAGGATTACACCGGTGGTTCGGTATGGAGATATCCATATCCTGGAACTTTTTTACGGGCCGACCCTGGCATTCAAAGACGTTGCGCTCCAATTTCTGGGGAATGTGTTTGAGTATCTTTTGAAAAAAAGCCATGCAAAAATGAACATTCTCGGAGCAACGTCCGGTGACACCGGAAGCGCGGCCATTTACGGGGTACGCGGAAAAGAGAGAATCAACATTTTCATTCTGCACCCGCATAAACGTGTCAGCCGGGTCCAGGAGCTTCAAATGACATCGGTAACAGACCCGAATGTGTTCAATATTGCTATTAAAGGCACGTTTGACCACGGGCAGGCTATTGTAAAGACCATTTTCAACGATATTCCATTTAAAAACAAGCATCAGCTCGGGGCGGTCAATTCCATTAACTGGGCCAGGATAGTGGCCCAGGTTGTCTATTATATTTACGCATATTTCAGGGTATCTGAAGAAACAGGGGCCGAGATGGTTGATTTTTCGGTTCCAACAGGAAATTTCGGTGATATATTCGCAGGATATGTTGCAAAGCGTCTTTTGCCGGGTCATATACAAACCCTTGTTCTTGCTACAAACGAAAATGATCTATTGACCCGTTTTGTTTCAAGAGGAGATTACTCTTTAGGCAAAGTAGTCCAAACCAGCAGTCCGTCCATGGACATACAGGTGGCCAGCAATTTTGAAAGATATCTTTATTATCTGCACCACGAGGATGCCCGGAAGACCAGGCAGGATATTGAGTCTTTTTCAGAGACCGGCAAGATCGGTTTTTCAAGTAATCAACTTGATCAGATTCAATCCGTCTTTGCCACAAGAAGCGTGAATGAAACCGAAACCCTGGAAACAATTCGAAATTTCCATGAGCAGTATGGGTATGTCCTTGATCCGCATACTGCCGTGGGTGTTTGCGCGGCTGTTTCACATCAGGATTTATGTAACGGATCAAAAGAGAAGCTCCCGATAATATCTCTTTCCACGGCACACCCGGCCAAGTTCGGAACGGCTGTAAAAAAGGCAATCGGCCGGGAACCGGTCAGGCCCGAAAGCCTCAAAGGACTTGAAGACAGAGAGACCAGATGCAAGATCCTTGATGCCGAAGTCGATGCAGTGAAGGAATTTATCAGGGAAAATACGTTATAATAGGTAGAAGGTGGAAGGGCAAACATTTGTCAACTTGGGTACCGATTTAAGGCGGGACATTCTGCTTCGGGTATTGCGCAGGCGAGAAAGTGGGAAAAAATACGCAGTTGTACATGTAGCGAGCATTATCACCACAAAGACGGCAACAAAACAACCTTGCAGTCCATGCGTAACTTACTTTTTGAAAAGAGGTGTGTTTCCGGTGGGCCTGTAATTGGGAAAAAATTATGTGCTTACGGCAGAGTACCCTGTCATACAACCTGAACAAATAGATATTGCTGGTTACTCAAGAAAACAATGCACCGCCCCAGGTAGCGGGATAGGAGGCAGAGAAACATGGAACAGATCATCAATATTCACGTAGAGAAATTACCGGAGGGGGTCTATCTTGCTACTTCTGATGATGTTTCTGGTTTAGTGGCTCAAGGCAGGACAGTGACAGAGACAATGGAAATTGCCCGAGATGTCGCTCGAAAAATTTTAGAAGCCCAAACAGAAAGACGGAAAAATCCAAATTTGCCCATCATCGGAAATTCTTTTGACTGTGCATTGGTAGTAGGTGCATAGATGGGACGGTTATCGGGATTCTGTTACCGTGTAATAGTAAAGCGTCTCAAAACGCTTGGCTTTGCCTTTGACCGGCAGGCTGCGGGGAGCCATGAAGTCTGGTACAACGATCAGACGGACAGATATACAACCATTCCTAATCACCCTGGAGATATGCCTGAAGGCACACTCCGGGCCATTCTCAAACAGGCCGGTATCTCGCCTGACGATTTCCTGCAAACGGGATGAGAGAGGGAGAGAGGGACATTAATAATTTAATTACCACAGAGGGATAGATTAGGGATAAGTTGAGTTGTTGAATTTTAAAAGAATGTCCCACTTAACACTATCCCACTTGACACTTGATGATGCGAGGTCGTCGAGGCATAAATATAATCACTCTTTCACTTGATTGGTTATCAGAAAACGTGGTCTGTCCCCTATTTACTACCTATTTACTACTATTTACTAATATTTAATTTTACTCTGACCCCAAATACTCTCGAAAGCTTTCCAGGAGTGGGTTTCTCGCTGTAGAAGATGGCGACCGTAGCCTTTTAATAAGGCGATGGCTTCTTTTGCCGGGCCGGTTGAGAACTTCAGTCTTCCCAGCTTATGCAGGGGCAGTTCCTGTGCCTTTTCGAGAAGCTTGACTGTATTTATAGAGATAAGGGTTCCCTGAACCCCGGCATCGCTTCCGCATTTTTTACAGATCAGATCGCTTCTGCCCATATTGAAACGGTATGGCGCGCCCTCATGATCCGCCCTCCCGCAGTGGATGCATCCTGATATCCGTGGTTGAAAACCAAGAATCGTAAACATCCGGATATGGAAAAGGATCACGGTTCCAACAACGGATTTTCCGTTTTCAAGGCTTTCCAACGCCCAGATGAGCAGCTCAAACAGTTCTTTGTCCCCGTCGTTTTCCTTGATCCAGTAAAGCATTTGTTCGCAGATCAGGGAGGCTGCGGTATACCTTTTATAATTTTTTCTAAGTGACGGGAAAGATAGAATAAGTTCGGCCTGGTCGATGCGTAGCAGAGTGCTGCGGCCATTTTCAACATATGTGATATTAAGGTGCGAGAAGATTTCAAGTTTATTAACAAATCGTTTTTTACTGCGTTTAGCGCCTTTAGCTATGCCTGTCAGTTTGCCCCGTATCGGCGAGCAGAAGGTGACAATTTTGTCTGATTCACCATGATCCGTTACTTTGAGAACCACGGCATATGTCTGGTCAGGAAGCATAGGTTAAGGGCTCGCTCCTTCTTTTAAATTTGGGAGGACCTGAAATTCTTTTGCCCCATTAATTAAATTCCGGTCAGCAGTCACCAGGGTTAAACCATAGACCAAGGCTGAAGCGGCAATAAACCTGTCGGCCGGATCCTGATGCGGTAGTTGAATCACCCTGCTTTGCCTGGCAACTTCATGGTTTAATGCAGCTTCTCGTAATGGCAGAGTGTCCAGGACATTTTTCATCCATGCAACAGGATTGTCGTTAAGTACGATACGGCCTTTCTCGGACAAGATAATGGTTTCCCAGGTCGTTATAGGTGATAGCCATATTTCATTGTCCGGGTCGTCCAATTCTTTGACAACATTCCTTAGCAATCGATTCGGCTCCAGCAAACTCCATAAAAAAATATGAGTATCCAGTAAAAAATTATTCATTTAAAACACTCCATTCATTTTCTTGTACAATCGGAGAGACAATGTCACCGCATATTTTCCCCTTAGACTTGAAAGAACCAAGCCATGATTTTGTTTTTTCAGGCGGTGGAGGCGGACCAATCATGGCGATCGGTTTCCCGTGCCTGGTGACCAGGATCGATTGACCGGTGCGTTTTACATTGTCGAGTACACCAAGACAAGTGGCCTTAAATTGTGAAATTGTGATCACGTCTTTTTGAGTCATTTTTACCTCCTTATAAGCCAAAAGATCAATAAGCATCATATCATGGTCGTCGACCATGGTCAATTTTAAAGCCGCGCAAAAAATTTTTAGTACCTTCACGAAAATATTTTCTGCGGGTTTCCGGCAGAAAATATTTGGCTCTCTGGTAATTCCCGAGGTCGATTTTTACTAAAGGCATCAACCTGTTATCCATAATTTTGAGTCGCCTGAATTTAAAAAATTTACACAGTAAATCCCATTATTTAAGCAGATATTGGGCTTTCAGGGGAAAAAGGGGACGTAGAAAGGGGACGGATGTTAGATGACAATTATAAATTGCTCATTTAGCCTGGCAGGGTGCATTCCATGCACCATTGACAGGATTCGTGGAGGCGACGGTTTAGCTTGAATCGATGACGTGTGAATTTGCTGAAATTGAAATGGTGCGTAAAACGCACCCTACATTCTGTTTGGAAGAGTCAAGAATTTAAGAAATGATTAGCGAAAGTAAAAATACTAATTTTTCGCGACTGATGCCGGCCTTTTTTAGAATGTTTAGAAGAGTGCCTTTTTTAATGGTTTGTTGGAATGGACAGGTACTGGAAGGGTAATAATTTCTTCTTCGGTTTCTTTTTGCAATATCCGATGGCTGCCTGTTTGTCTGGCGAGAGCAAATCCCTCCTTCTTAAGGATTTTGCACAACTTTTTGCCACTCAATTGGGGGAGTTTAGCCATTTACGACAAGCTCCAGTTCTTTGACCTGTCTTTTGGGCGAAAAATGAGGAATGTTATCAAAACCAACCACCTCAATATATCCGGACGCTGCATCTTGGATCATTGCCAGGGCTTCCTCGACAGTTTCACCTTCCGTGGTTATATCGAGTTCCGGACAATAAACGACATATCCTCCTTCTTCTGCAGGGATGAGTTCAGCAGTGATTTTGATTTTTTTCATTTTCGACCTCCAGAGCAATAAGCCATATTAGGTATGTGAATCTGACAACATATTCTTTCACCAGAAATACCATTTAAAGAGGATTGGAGCAACTGTGGAGAAAAACTATGAATCATGTGAACCCAGTGGAACCTGGTAGGGTGCATTTCATGCACCATTAACAACTGATAACCCGTTTTAGCCTCCAAAGATAGTATCATATGAACATCGAATCTCTGAAAAATGCTGTTAAGAACAAGCGTATTGAATGGCATAAACACAGTCTGGAGCGCATGTTGGATTGAAATGGTGCGTAAAACGCACCCTATATTATTTTACAGGTGGAAGAGGTCAGAGGCATGATCAAGCAATACGAATCGGAAAAACAAAGTTTCGCTTATTCGTACAAGATTTGGATCACCGTCATTCCGGCATGTAGTTAGGGCTCGCTCAAAAATAAATTGTTTTGTGTTTTTGCCCGAAGGGCATCATGTCCTCAAAACTTTGGACTGTCGAGTTACATTACAGCGGTAAATCATCAGGAATTGTGATCTTTGTAGAATGGCCGGAGGGACCAAGGCTTGCAACAGGGGAGCCGTTTAAGGTCAGATTCACTCCGCCGGTATTTCCTATGTGCAGTTTCATTTTTTCTCTGGCTCTCCATATACGTCTTGATCCTGCCTTGTAAAGCGCACCCCTCGGCGGTTTGTCGTCAACAGTGATTTGCAGCCAGGTCGTTTCAGTGAACATGACCTTTAGAATATAGGCGTATTTTGTTTTTTGTTGCCTGTCTTTTTTTTCTTCATCAACGTCGGACAGAGCAGGGCTTTCATACGCTGGGATATTGGTTCCGGCAAGTTGCGAAAGAGGGGGGGGAGCCCGTGGAGGCTCTGATTCGGAAAAGTGTTCCACAAGGGGTTCTGTACGAACAGGGACAGGCTGTGCCGCGTTATCATCCGTTCCTTCCATTTTTGCTGTTGGTTGTTTCGTCTTCTGAACGGCAATTTGGATGTCGTCTATACTTGTGGCAGTCTGATTTTCAAAAGAGAAGGGGAGTGCGGCCGGATCATCTTCATGGGTCGTTGGAATGTCATGGGCAGGGTGTTTTTCAAAGACCTGTTCGTATTCAAGGTCTGAAGATTTTATATCGGCTGAGCGAAAGGTCTGGCAGATCCAGAAGATCAGGATTCCGATAAGAAAGGTAATTAATAAGAAAAAAGCCAGTTTGGGTGTTAAAAAAGGAGTGGACTCGGCAAGGGCCGCAGCGGAAAAAAATTCCCTCCCCTCACCGGAATCCTCCTTGGATGAACCCGACTCCTCACTTTTTTTAGGCATATAATGGTCAAGGATTTCCTGAGGATCAAGGTCTAACTGTTTCAGATATAATTTGATAAAACCCTTGGCAAAGACCTCTGCGGGAAGTTTTTTCGCATCATCATTTTCAATGGCCTTAAGAGTATGGATATTAATACATGTTGCCTCTTCTATTTCTTTTAGAGAGATGTGCCTTTTTTCACGCTCTCTCTGCAGAAATTTGCCGATGGTTGAGGCGGTTCCCGTATCAGGAAAGTCATGATGCGAACTCAATTTTAAATCAGTATCATTAGATTTTGTTGACATGTCAGGAAACCATTACGTCTAAAGAAGTCTTTTTATATACGCTTTTTCGCGCAGTTGTTCCAGCCATGTTTCAGATAGTTTTTTTGTTTTTTCCTGAAACAGCTGTTCCTTGATTTCCAGCTTTACCGAATCAAACTCGGCCTGAACCGTCCTGCCTTGATTTTTGACGGAGAGTAGTTTGAAAAACTGGTAACCCGAAGGTGTCTCTATTATATGGCTTATTTCTCCCGGCTGCATACCTATAATCGTTTCCCGCATGTATGCGGCCATTTCCTCTTTTTTGAAAACCCCGATGTCCCCTCCATCGCGTGCGGAAGGCAGGTCCGAGTATGATTCAGCCAGTTCCATGAAATCACGGTCTTTGATAGACATTTTCCGAATCTCTTTGGCCCGTTGCATGGCCCTTTCTTTGGTCCTGACACCATTTTTCTCGTCCCATGTCACACCAATCTGCAGAATATAGTATCCGTCCGGAACTGCATCGGCCGTGTAGTGGGTATCATAGTATTCCTGAATTTTTTCATCAGTAATGACAATCTTGGATCGGACTTCACGGTTTATGGTCCTGGATTGCAGCATCCGGTCTCTGATAATTGAACGGTATTCCTCTTCCGACATGCCGAGATAGGTGAGTTCCTGTTTGAGATCTTCAATCGTCTCGTTGTTTTTCATTAAAAGGCGGTTGATTGCCGCATCAATGTCACTGTTGTTTACTGATATGCCCAACTTTTTTGCCTGTTGCAGTATAAGTGCCTGATTTATAAGCTGAGTTAGTATTTCGTGCTGTGCGTCCCGAATGGCTTGCTCGACTTCCGGTGCAGGAGCAGTATTCCTGATTCTGTTAAAAACAGGCTCTCCTTTGCTTTCAAGATCCGACAAAGTGATGATTTCTTCGTTGACAATTGCAATTACCCGGTCAACGATATCCGTTTCCGACAGTGCGGAAGCTGAGAAAATCGCTGTCAAGGCAGTCAAGGGAATAAAAAAGGCTATAATTTTAAAAAATGCATTCATAACAGACTCGTTGTGTGTATAAAAAAGTGTTGAGGTGATTTGTTTTTGAGCAACTCCCTGAAAAATAAAAATTCCTATCCTATTGAAATGGTGCGTAAAACGCACCCTACATTGTTAAACTATGCGCCGTATGTAATCGGTTTCCAGGTGGTGCAGGTGTGCGTGATCAGGGCGACCGGTTATAGTCAACCTATACCGGTCGTCCTGATCGCGTGCACCTGCCGCCGCCTGGGAACCGATTACGATATTAGTTATCATTCCCGGTGATTGTGTGCAAGACTTTTTTAGCAGTTTGTAAGAGTGACCGGGGAGAATCTCCGGAAGTATGAACCACAAGCTTGTCGTCAGGCGTTAATTTTATTTTTCCTTTTGACTCACTCACTATTTGAAGAATTTTACGTAGCCGGACGGACGAGGTTCCGTATTGGGCCGCGCCAATGTCAGCGCCCTCCACACGTTCGGCAGACAGGAATGAAAAGACCATGCTTGAACGACCTTGGTCAAGTTTGGCAACTCCAAGTTTTTTTAAGTCAAGTTTTAAGGCCATTACTTCAAAAAGATTGAGAGTCTCTTTTGGTAATTTCCCGTAGCGGTCCTTAAATTCGTCCTTAAGATCAATAAGATTTTCCTTTGAGTTCTGATTATTGATCTTTTTGTAGGCAATATAGCGCTGATCCGGGTCAGTTATGTATTCACCGGGTATGTATGCGGAGATCCTCAGGTTGATTTCAGGTTCTTTCTCTTTTTCTTCCTCTTCCATGACAACATCTTCCCCAAGTTTCGCCTTTTTCCTTAAGTCTTCAACGGTCCGCTGCAAGAGATCGAGATAGAGATCATAGCCCACGGCTGCAATGTTTCCGCTTTGCGATTCTCCAAGAATGTTTCCGCCTCCGCGGATCTGGAGGTCGCTCAAGGCCAGCTTAAAGCCTCCTCCCAGTTCATTGTAGTCCATAAGCGCCCGAAGCCGCTGCCCTGCATCCTTGGATAATCCTTCCATTGACGGCACAAGAAGATACGCATATGCCTGTTCACTGCTTCTGCCTACACGTCCACGCAGTTGATATATCTCGGCCAGTCCTAATTGGTCCGCCCTTGTGATGATGATCGTGTTGGCATTAGGAATGTCAAGACCCGATTCAATGATTGTGGTGCAGACCAGGACGTCTATTTCCTTATTGACAAAACGCACCATTATCTTTTCCAGGTCTCTTCCCCGCATTTGGCCGTGGGCCGTTGCCACTTTGGCGTCAGGGACCATCTCTTTTACCTTGAATGCCATATTCTCAATTGACTTGACCCTGTTATGAACCAGGAAGACCTGCCCCTGTCGCTGAAGTTCCAGGGTCACTGCTTCCTTTATTACCAGATCATCGTACATGGCTACAAAGGTCTTGACCGAACGGCGGTGTTCCGGAGGGGTGTTTATAACCGACAGGTCTCTGACCGCAAGAAGCGACATCTGGAGGGTCCGTGGAATGGGAGTGGCCGTGAGAGTAAGAACGTCGATACGGGTGCGGAGTTTTTTTAATTTTTCTTTATGGCTTACGCCGAAACGATGTTCCTCGTCGATTATCAGGAGACCGAGCCGTTTAAATGCAATGTCTTTGGATAGCAGGCGGTGTGTGCCGATAATAATGTCCACGTCACCGGCGGCAAGTTGTTTGATGATTTTTTTTTGTTCAGATGTTGATTTAAACCGGTTAAGGCTTTCAACGCAAACCGGAAAGCCTATAAATCGTTCCTTAAATGTTTCTGCATGCTGTTCGGCAAGAACCGTGGTGGGAACCAGCACTGCAACCTGGAAATTGTCCACAAGTACCTTGAATGCGGCCCTGATCGCGATTTCGGTTTTGCCGTAACCTACGTCTCCGCAGATCAGCCTGTCCATTGGTTGATCCGATGTAAGATCTGAAATCACATCGTTTATGGCTTTAATCTGGTCCGGTGTCTCGTCAAAAGGAAACGAGTTTTCAAGTTCGTGGAAAAACTCGTCCGGTCCGGAAAAAGAGCGGCCTGTGACCATTTGCCGTTTTGCATAAAGATCAAGCAGGTATCCGGCCACTTTCCAGACTGCCTTTTTGACCTTCTTTTTTGTGGCGGCCCATGCCTTGCCGCCCAGCTTATCCAGTTTTGGTTTTTTATCGGAAAGCCCCTTGTACTTATTGACTATGTTGATCCTGTCAACAGGTACGTAAAGCCTGTCATCGCCCTTGTATCGGATATACAGAAAATCGTTGGACACACCCTTGACTGCAAGATTGACCAGACCCTGGTAAGAGCCCAGACCGTGCTCGCCATGCACAACGATATCACCTATTTTAAGTTCTTCAAAAGTGACCGCTGTTTCCCTGTGCCCCCTTTTTTTCTTTTTTCCGGACCTGATTCTTCGTTCTCCGAACAGCTCACTTTGAGACAGGATATGAAGCTGTTCCTCAGGCAGGTCGAATCCTTCGGAAAGAGGGTGGTCGAACAGCAGAACCCCATCTGTGTCCTGAATGTCAGGTGTAAGAGGCGGGCTGTGAAGAGTGACCGGCAGGTCATGATGAGAGAGAAGTTCTGCAAAATGTTTTGCGTGGCGAAGCGACCGGCATGCGATAAAGACCCGGTCTCTCCGGTTCAGCCAGCCTGACATGGATTCAGCCAGAGGGGCAAGGAGCCCTTGTTTTTTTCTCTGAAGTTCAAGTTCCTGTTTGATGAGCTTATGATTTTTGCAGCTTATGGTAAATGTGGTTTCATTATTTTTATTTTTGTTCTGAAAATCAATATCGTGGAATCGGACAAGGGGGAATCGTTCGATTTCCCTGCCGAATTCCTCTTTGGAAAGGAACAGGGATTCAGGGGGCAGGGCAGGGGTGTTGACGGATGCGGCTTGCCGGTAATTGGCATTAATTCTCTCCCATGTCAGTTCGGCCATGCTGCTGATCTGATTTGGATCGAGTGTACATACCAGCGTGTTTTCAGGTAAATAATCGAATGCTGTGCTTGTGGAGTCATGGAAAAGGGGCAGAAAAAATTCAATTCCTGGAAAGCGGCGGCCTGTCTCAATACGCTCCAGGATGCGGTTTTTTTCTAAAAAATTCCAGTTAAGTTCATCTGCCCGGGCCTTGAATCGATCCTTCAGTTTTCGTACTTTTTTTTCATCAAGCGGGACAGGCACATCGCTTACAGGCAGAAGAACCACCTCTTCAATATGTTCCACAGATCTCTGTGTAATGGGGTCAAAATGGCGGATTGATTCAATGGTATCACCGAAAAAATCAAGTCTGACAGGATAATCAAGACCAGGGGGAAATATGTCCATAATTCCGCCGCGGACGCTGAAATCACCGACATTTCTAACCAAGGCCATTGATTCATAACTCGCGCTGATCAGGTTATTGATTAATTTGGCATGGTCGGTTTCTTCTCCACTTATTAGAATTTCTGCAAGATCGGTCAGAAGACCTTTGGGAGGAACCCGGCGGAGCAGGGATTCGGCGGATGCAATGAGTATGAATGACGATTTCGCGGAAAGCGTTTCATAGAGAGTCGATATTCGTGAGGAGACAGTGGAATTGTCAGGGGAGAGTGGAGTGTAGGGCGGGATTTCATAACCGTTGAAAACAAATAGAGAAGTCCTGGTGAACAGGCCGATGTCCTGTTCAAGAATAGAGACCTGACGTTCCGTTGGAACTATAAACAGGACCGGCCGTTGCGAAACCGCGGACGCCCTTGAGACCAGCAGGGCCGGAGCGCCGCCTCTGAGGCCGGTTATGTTGAGGGAAAATCGGTCTTTCCGACCAAGGGCCTTTAGAAGTTTGTGCATTTCCAGTGTGCTGTTCCGCCTAACCCAGATAAAAAGAAACTAACCCAGATAAACTGGAATTTTTTAAAGGTCCTGGATAAGTACCTTAACATCTGCGTGTAACTATTTAAAAATATTTCACCTTTTTGATTTCTTGCCATAAAAAACAAGAAAATCACCACTAAGGTACTAAAACTCGCCGCCGATACTGAAATCCCAGTTGCTCTGGTCTTCGTCTTCTTCAGGATCTATATTGTAACCCCATTCCAGACGCAGGGGGCCAAGGGGAGAAATCCACCTGAATCCGACGCCGACACTTTTTTTCAGGTCGCCGGAGTCATCCTCGCCGGAGTCACCATAAACACTTCCGCAGTCAAAAAAGAGCAATCCTTTAAGGCCGATTTCCTGTGAGAGTGGGAAAATCCATTCAACATTCATGTACCACATCGTGTCGCCGCCGATTTTTTCACCGGTATCCTTGTCACGCGGGCTGACCTCGCGGGATTTAAATCCGCGGAGGTTGGACAGGCCGCCTAAATAGAATTTTTCATAAACAGGCAGTTTGCCGGCGGAATTTTCCGACACGTATCCGGCGCCTCCCTTGATGTGAAAGACCGTGGTCTCGGTGGTCGGGAAAAACCAGCTTGAGTAGCCTTCATATTTAGTGAATGCGCTGTCTCCTCCCAGTATGCCGCCGGCGTATTTGATTGCCAGCGAATTTACATGCCCTTTGCTGGGGCCGTAACGCCTGTTTCTGGTATCCTCTCTGATGGTTGTTTTGAAATAACTTGTAACGTGGATATCCATGGAATCCAGGATATACCGTGATGCATTTTCTTTGTTGACATCCGTGAGATCCGTGTCGTCCCATCCATACTTGAGGCCCAGTACCCAACGTTTCCAGACCGGGTAGGCGAACCGAAGAGAAAACCCGTTTGAATCCTTTGTGTAGTCGTCGTAATCCCGTTCCATGTCATAGAGGTCAAAGCCTGCCAGCAGTTTAGTGTCATTCAGGTGCGGCTCGGTAAAGCCGATGTTGTAGCGGCTTGAATTGCCGCTCAGGTTGACCTGAAAGGCGAGTTGCTGGCCCTTGCCGAGGAAGTTGTGCTGTCTGACCTCGGCCATGAAAAGCATACTGTCGACTGAACTGTATCCTGCGCCGATGGAAAAGGAGCCTGTGGGCTTTTCTTTGACCTCAATAATGATGTCCATGAGATCTTCATCAACGCCGGGTTCCGGAGAGATACTGATATCTTCAAAAAAATCAAGGCGTTGTATCTTTTGCTGGCTTTTTCTCAGAGCAGTTGCATCAAAGATTCCCCCTTCCTTGAGCGCCACCTCTCTCCGAATGACCTTGTCCCTGGTACGGGTGTTGCCTTTGATCAGAATCCTGTTTACGTGTACAAGTTCCTTTTTCAGGATATTAATGGAGAGATCCACACGGTGACTTGATTCGTTTTTGTGAATAGATGGATCAACCTCGGTAAACGCATAGCCTCTTTCAGCGTAATAATCGGTAAGGCGAAGCACGTCATTTCGCAGCGTTTCACTGCTGAAATACTTTTCCTGTCTCAGTTTGACAAGGCCTAGGATATCGTTTTTATCCCCAATAATGTCACCGGACAGATCTATCGTCCCGACACGATATCGTTCTCCTTCAGAGATATTAAACGTGATATAAAGCCATTCCTCTTCCTGGGTTACTTCCGGTTTGCCGACCTTGGCGTCGACAAAGCCGTGGTTTCTGTAAAAAATAGCAATACGCGCGGCATCACGATCAAGCGCGTCTTCTTTTAACATGCCTGAATCAGTAATCCAGGAGAGCAAGCCTTTTTTTGAGGTCTCGATGATTTTTTTTAATTCCTTTGTCTTAAAATGCGAGTTGCCGACAAAGTTAATTTCTTTTATGTAAATTTTTGAGCCTTCTTCTACATTAAATCGGATATCCACACTTTCAGTTGTGGGATAATCCAGTTCCGCCTTGACTGTTGTGTTGTAAAATCCTTTGTCCCTGTATAGGTTACAGATATTTTGTTCGGACGTTCCGATCTGTTTGTTGTTGATTATGGATCCTGAAGATACGGTTAAGATATCCCTGACATCTTCCTCATCAACTTCTTTATTGCCGGAAATGACAATTTTTCCGATAACTGCCCGTTCCTGAACCTTGAAAGTAATTTGTTTGCCTTTATCGGATTCCTTGACAATGATCTGCACGTCATCGAAATATCCCATTTTAAATATGTTTTTCAGATCCTTTCTCAGTTGGTCACGATCATAACCGCCATTGATCCGGCTCTTTACCCGGCGAAGTATAGCTCCTGAATCAATTTTTTTATTACCTGAAATTTTAATGTCGGTAATAAGGAAATAACTCCCCGTATATGCCAGGATCTTATCAACAATTTTACCCAGTACGCTATTCAGTTCTTCAGCGGATCGAGCCTCGCCGAAATAAAAGGTGGCCGCCTCTTCATTTAAAAGATCGACAAGTGTGATGTCCACGCTTATCCTGCTGCCGTATCTCGTAAGACTCCCTGTTGCAATATAGTCTGCTTTGCCGGCGGGCGCGAACGATATAAGGTCCTTGAACGATGGAGGAAGGGAAGCCTGACTGCCGATTTTTTTGTTTGTTTCTTCTCTTGAAACCATGGTGAGCCCTCTGAAATGAAGGACTTCCATATATGAGGTGTCCGCCTGGTCGGCAAGTTGAACCGTATCTGACAAAGAATTAATTTTTAAGGGTAAAAATAAAAGAGTTTGTTTTTGTGCGGCATCGGTTTCCAGGCTGTTTGTCAGCGAGGAAACTAAAGATTCGACGGATTTGGATGTACCAACAAGGCATGAAAATGTTAAAAACAGGACACACAGGGACAAGGTTAAAACCGGGTACGGAAAATTCATTCGCAAGCCGGTGGCTGGAAATGTCATATTGATATGCCTTTTTTTGTAACCGTTCACAGTTTTTTTTCTGTTTCCTGTTTTTTTCAACCGCAAACCGTATAATTATAATTGCATGGCATGAATACAAAAAAATCGAGAAGATTTCAAGGTCTAATACCTTTGTAGGGGCAGATCCCTGTGTCTGCCCTATCTCCGTGTCTGCCATATACACAGTGCAATCATCCAAGACAGGGCAGACACGGCGGATTACTCATTATTAATAATTTTTTTCGGCGTATGCCGGCCAACCGCCTGCCTTGACCAGATCTTTATCAAAGGCGTTTAGTGAAAATCTAAAGGATTCCTCACTGCCGCCTTTTGCCGTAATCGTGCCCTGGTCCACGTTGATTGAGATATCCACCTGATCTCCCAGGCTGAAAATAGTGTCAATGTTATTCTTTGGCAGTTCAATGGCTATCATTCCGCAGTTGAACATGTTCTGCCGGAAGATTCTTGCAAAACTTTCAGCCACCACCACGTTGATATCATTGACCTCAAAGACCCAGACAGCGTGCTCCCGCGAAGATCCACACCCGAAATTCGCCCTGGTTACAATGACCCCGGCATGTTTAAGCGATTCCGACCCTGGATCAAAACCTTCAATCTTCAAGTCTTCCAATATATACGGTTTCAAATCCATTTTTGAATTTTCAGTAAGATACTTGGCAGGAATTATTTCATCAGTATTGATATCGTCCCGGTCCAGGAAAAAAGCCGTACCGCCGAATTGTTTCATGTTATTCTCCAGGTTTGTTAGGTTCGGGGTTCAGACGGTTCAAAAATTTCTGCGTCAGGCTTAAATTTAACAATTCGTATGTTTGGTGTCATTTTCAATTTGCTTGCCTGTTTGCAAAAATCACGGTCAAACGTATGTAAAATAGTCTCTTTACAAGCAGATAAGTGCATTGCATCAGCAAAATCTGCGCCTATACTATACCAAGTTATAGCTTCTTCAAACTGTGCGGCATCTTCCAGCACGACATTCTCAATTTCAAGCAATAACCTAAAAAAGTTGAGTAATTCTTCACGTTTTTTGTGGTAGCGTGAACGTAATACCCATTCTGTTTCCAGAAGTACTGTACGCGGTAGAAATACTGTATTATCACGCATCAAGGCTTCTGCTAAATTTGCCTGCACTTGATCATCGTCAGCGAGAAAACGTACCAATATGCAGGTATCGAAGGCTATCATTTAGCCTCCATGTAATCTACCGGAGCACATAACTGTTCATCGGATAATGGTTTGCCTTGATGCTTGAGAAAACCGCGTAATTCTTCCAAACGATGTTTTTTTATATGGGGCTGTTTAGGTTGAATAAGCAGACCAGATGAGGTTATTCTGATATTTAACTCCATACCACCTTGCCAGTGCAGAAACTTCCTGATTACCGCTGGAATATTAACTTGCCCCGATTCTGATAATTGTATAGTTGTATTTGTTTCCATTGTCATTTTCCTTTGGAAAAAATCACGCAATCACGTTATTTTTCCTAAACACATGCCAGAATTTCCTCCGCATTTTGACCATCCTTTTAATATTTTTTTTCTGTTCCTAAATATATTTTCTAGGATCCGTAATTGTGCCGGAAACTGCTGCTGCCGCAGCGGAAAGCGGGCTCATCAGGTGGACCATGCCGCCTTTGCCCATACGGCCGTTAAAATTCCGGTTGGTTGTTGATGCACACACTTCGCCCTCGGCCAGAACGCCGTTGCTCATTCCGAGACACGCGCCGCACGTGGGGTTTGTCACGCAGAATCCGGCGTCCATGAATATTTTGAGCAGGCCTTCTTCAAGGGCCTGCTTGAAAACTTTAGGCGTGGCCGGGGAAAGTATGCCGCGAACTTTATCGGCAATTCTACGGCCTGCCAGTATGCGGACCGCATCTCTCAAATCTTCGATTCTGCCGTTGGTGCAGGAGCCGATATATACCTGGTCGATCACGACGCCTTCCATGTCGGTTACGTCTTTCACTTCATCCGGTTTATAGCCGTACGTGATTTGGGGTACCATATCCGAGACGTCAATTTCGAGTTTGTTTAAATATCGGGCGTCAGGGTCTGAATGCCATTTATTGAATTCTTCCGCAGCAGACTCGATCGAGTCATAATCATCCTTTATAAACGGCCACAGATATTCCGCAGTCGTGCGGTCCGGCATGCAGATTCCGCTGGTCCCGCCGGCCTCAATGGCCATGTTGCATAACGTCATTCGTGATTCCATGGACATTTGGCTGACTGTTGACCCGCAAAATTCCATTACCTGGTCAGTGGCGCCGTTGACGGTCAGCCTCTTGATAATATTTAAAATTACGTCTTTTGCCGAGACGCCGGCAGGGAGTGTCCCGTTGATCCGGATACGGAGAGTCCGTGGTATTCTGAACGAGCAGACTCCTTTTAAGATGCCTACTTCCAGGTCAGTGGTTCCAACGCCTGCTGCAAATGCGCCAAAGGCCCCGTGTGTGCACGTATGGGAATCACCCATGATGACCGTGTAGCCGGGCCTGATAAAACCTTTTTCCGGAAAAAGGGCGTGGCAGACTCCGTTTGCGCCGATATCAAAAAAATCTCTGATTTTGTGGTGCCTTGCCCAGTCTCTTAAGATTTTTGCCTGGGTGGCTGTCTTGGAATCCTTGGATGGCGTGACATGGTCAATCACTGCCTTAATTTTGTCCGGGTCAAAGACCCTGTCCATTCCCCTGGCCTTAAGATCGTTGATTGCGATTGGAGTTGTAATTTCATGACACATGACAACGTCGATGTCCAATACAACATTTTCTGAGGATGGGGCGCCCCGGTGATGGGACTCAAAAATTTTCTGTGCAATAGTTTTGCCCATGGTTATTATTTCTCCACTACGATTTTTAACCTGATTCCTGTGTTGACCTGAGTAATGAATATGGCTTATAATAATGCATAACTGCCTGTTGTCGATACAAAAGGCCCTATTATTTTTACAGTTTACTCAAAATCAGGATTTTTTGCGAGCAACTAAAATTGTATTTGTGGTTGCTCGAGTATTAATATCCCAATAAGATCAACGATCCGTTGATTGCGGTTTAAGGTTCCACGTTCAGGGTTTGCCCTCGTTCCCAGGCTCCGCCTGGGAATGCGTGCCTTAAGGCTCTGCCTTTTTTTAGACCGGTTATATGGTGCATGGAATGCACCCTGCCGGGCTGTTTAAGCTCAACAGCTTAACAGCTAAAAGTTATTTAACAAGGTCACCATGAAAACTATATCTATTTTTTTTATCTGTTTTTTTGCGTTGATCCCGGTCGCTTCACCGCTTATGGCCGCCCACGGGGTCAGTATTGACGGTCAGCTTAAATATGTTCCGGGTTTTGAGCGGTTTGAATATACATCAGAACATGCGGTAAAGGGCGGACATCTTGTCATGCACGGCCTGGGCGGTTTTGACAAGATGAATCCCATGACTCTTAAAGGATCGGCGCCAGAGGGGCTGAATGAGCTTGTATTCGAGACACTGGCCGTCCCCGGTCTGGATGAGGCTTTTGTTGAATACGGTCTTATTGCCGAGGATATCGCACTTTCGCCGGATGGGCTCTCGGTCACATTCACGATCAATAAAAAGGCCAGGTTTTCAGACGGCACCCCTGTCACTCCTCATGATGTCAAGTTTTCCCTTGACACGCTGAAAAGTGATGTGGCCCACCCTTTTTACCAGGCATACTTCCATGACATCACCAGTGCGGAAGTGGTTGATGAAAACAGTGTCAGATTCCTGTTTGCAACAAAAAACCGGGAACTGCATATGGTCGCATGTCAGGTACCGGTATTATCTAGGAAATTTTATTCCGTCCACCCTTTTAATACCACTTCCATGGTCCCGCCTATTGGTTCCGGCCCGTATATCATTGATCGAGTTAATATCGGGAAATCAATTAGTTACAAGCGAAACCTCGACTACTGGGCCAGGGATCTGAATGTGAGACAAGGTATGTTTAATTTCGATTCCATCACCTTTAAATACTTTAAGGATCAAGTTGTTTCCGTTGAGGCTTTCAAGGCCCATGAATTTGATTTCATGCATATAAACATTGCCAAGCAATGGGCCCGGGATCTCACGGGATCCCGTTTTGACAAAAAAGAGATTGTTAAAGACGCCTTGGCGCACAGGAATAACGCGGGCCTGCAGGGATTTGCATTTAATACCAGGCGGCCTTTGTTTTCGGACAAAAGAGTTCGGAAGGCAGTGGCAATGGCCTTTGACTTTGAATGGGCCAATATGGCGCTTTTTTTTAACCAGTATACACGCTGCAACAGTTTTTTCAGTAATTCGGAACTGGCGGCGTCAGGCACGCCTGATGAAGAGGAACTTAAAATCCTGACTCCTTTCAGAGACCAATTGCCTTTGGAGGTGTTCACCGAGCCATTGGCTTCATTTTCAACAAAGCCGCCGGACAGCCTGAGAGGGAATTTGAGAAAGGCAAAAAAAATTTTTGCGGAAGCGGGCTGGACCGTGCAGTCCGGTAGGCTCGTGAATGGTGACGGGACCCCTTTTGAATTCGAGATACTCCTGGTTTCTCCTTCTTTTGAACGCGTTATGGCGCCCTTTGCAAAAAATCTGAAAAAGCTGGGAATCAAGGTCGATTACCGGACCATTGACCCTGCGCTTTATGCCAGGCGGATAAACAGTTTTGACTTTGATATGACAGTCCAGACTTTCGGTCAGTCCCAGTCGCCGGGCAACGAACAGAGAGATTACTGGCATTCGAGCAGCGCGGACCGGACCGGTTCCAGGAATATTATCGGGATAAAGGAACCGATTGTGGATCAGCTTGTGGATAAAATCATCTACGCAAAGACGAGGCAGGAACTTGTCGCAGCCTGCCGGGCACTGGACAGGGTTCTCTGGTATGGTTATTATGTCGTGCCGAACTGGTATCTGTCCCGGCACAGGGTCACATACTGGAATATATTCGAACGTCCTCAAACACTCCCTCTATATTACAATTATTTTCAGGCTCTTATGACTTGGTGGATGAAACCTTTTAAGGTAGAAGGTTTAAGGTAGAAGGGGTTGACGAGTTTTTACCTTCAGCCT
>JAYEGR010000041.1:32604-44342 GCA_034659175.1 Thermodesulfobacteriota bacterium
ATTCGAACGTCCTCAAACACTCCCTCTATATTACAATTATTTTCAGGCTCTTATGACTTGGTGGATGAAACCTTTTAAGGTAGAAGGTTTAAGGTAGAAGGGGTTGACGAGTTTTTACCTTCAGCCTTCTACCTTCAGCCTAAAAGCCTTCAGCCGGGGGAGTCTTCTTCCCAAAATCCGTTATAATCAATAATTATGGCCGCCTATATTCTGAGACGCATATTGCTTATGATTCCTACGTTGTTCGGGATCATGCTGATTACTTTTACCGTGACCCAGTTTGTGCCCGGCGGGCCGGTTGAGAGGATGCTCGCCCTTATGCAGACGCATTCCTTTGGAGGGAGTGAAGTAGGAGTGTCCACAACCTCAAATTTATACCAGGGTGCCAAGGGGCTTGATGAGGAACGTCGTGAGCAGTTGAAAGTGTTGTATGGTTTTGACAAGCCGCCTGTGGAACGGTTTCTGGTAATGATGAAGAACTACCTCGTGTTTGATTTCGGGGAGAGTTATTATCATCATCAAAGCGTGGTTGATCTGGTGATCTCCAAACTTCCGGTATCAATGTCCTTGGGATTGTGGACCTTTCTTATTGTTTACTGCACCTGTATTCCTTTAGGCATTTCAAAAGCAGTGCGCGACGGTTCCCGTTTTGACGTAATCACCAGTTCAGCGATTCTAGTGGGGTATGCCATTCCCGGCTTTGTCCTGGCAATCCTTTTGATCGTACTCTTTGGAGGCGGCAGCTTTTTTAATATTTTCCCTTTAAGGGGCCTGGTTTCGGACAATTGGTCTGAAATGAGTACAATTGGAAAGATCCTTGATTATCTATGGCACATGGTCCTTCCGATTATCTCAAGCACGGTCGGCAGTCTGGCGGTCATGACACTCTTGACCAAAAACAGCTTTCTTGAGGAAATTCGTAAACAATACGTGCTGACAGCCCGTGCCAAGGGTTTATCTGAAAATCGGGTGCTTTACCGCCATGTTTTTCGAAATGCGATTATTCCGATTATTACCGGGTTCCCAGGGTCGTTCGTAACCGCGTTTTTTACCGGCAGCCTGTTGATTGAAACGATCTTTTCACTGGACGGCATGGGGCTGTTGGCATATGAATCTATATTAAACAGGGATTATCCGGTTGTGCTCGGCACGCTTTATTTTTTTACAATAATCGGTCTTGTCTCACGGTTGCTTTCAGACTTAAGCTACGTGCTGGTAGATCCACGAATTACATTTGAAAGCATGGAGTGAAGCAACCATGTCAGGGATGTGGAAATAATTTCACATCCCTGATTCTTGAACCCCGCCCTCTTTTTGGATACACAGGAGGGATATGTGAGACATGGGTCTAATTAAACATTTGGGCGAAATCCTTCATAGGATAGTCTGTAACACATTGATAGAATACATAATTAGTGTTTTCTCAACTTCCAGAAAATGTGGTAAATAAATGGATGGGAATTGGGAGATGTAAAATCAAACAAAACATAATAAATTCAGGTTGTTTTGTGAAACCCTATGACAGATTTACTCTAAATGTTTAATTACACCCAATAACTGATGACGTCCGCCGTTATCTGCTCAATAAATGAGGGGGGTATATTATGAAATTGAAAGTAATAATACATGAAGCAGAAGAAGGTGGTGGTTATTGGGCAGAAGTGCCGTCCATCCCAGGATGCGCTACTCAAGGTGATGCCTTTGACGAATTGTTAAGCAACATCTACGAAGCTGTCGAAGGTTGTCTGTCCGTAGATATTCAAGATATCAGGGAATGGGGGACAGACCACGGTTTAAATAAGACGCGTCCTTTGAAGGCCATCGAAACCGTGGTCTGTCCCCTATTTTTCTACCATTTTAACCCCTTTTTCTTAAGCTTATATCGAATATCCAGGGGTGGCATGGACAAACTTGTTTGTACGTGCAAAAAATGTTAATACGAAGTGAGGAAAAAATTCTCCGGAGCTTTAATGATTCGAGCCATGCGCATTTATGAAATCGCCTTGTCATCGAGCAAAAAAAGGACTACTGAATTATGATCATCGTGGGAGAAAAAATTAATACGAGTCGTAAAAGGATTGCCGAGGCGGTTGAAAAACGGGATGCTGATGCAATTACAGAGGTTGCCCGACAGCAGGCCGAAGCAGGAGCCAATTATATTGATGTGAATGCGGGTACGTTTCTGGAACAGGAAACGGATTGTCTCTGCTGGCTGGTGGAAACCGTTCAGCAGTCTGTTGACCTGCCATTGTGTCTTGACAGTCCGAATCCAAAGGCTCTGGCCGAGGCTATCAAATGTCACCGGGGCGAACCCATGATTAATTCAATTTCCCTGGAACCGTACCGGTACCAGGCCCTGCTGCCTGTAGTTACCAGTCGTCCCTGTTCCGTCATAGCGCTTTGTATGGCTGAGACCGCCATGCCGACGAGCATCAAAGACAGGGTTCAGGCCGGGACTCAAATAGTAGCCCGGCTTACTAAGGCCGGAATCTCACTGGGAAAAATCTATGTTGACCCTCTCATTCAACCGGTTTCCGTTGATACTCGAATGGGAAAAGAAGCTCTTGGAGCTATTTCAGAGATCATGAATAAATTTCCAGGGATAAACACCATATGCGGCCTTTCAAATGTCTCTTTCGGCCTTCCTTGCCGCCATTTACTCAATCGGGCTTTTCTGACGCTTGGTATAGGTCATGGACTGTCGGCCGCCATACTTGATCCTACCGACAACAGACTTATGGCAACCTTACGGGCTGCTGAAGTACTTCTGGACAGGGATGAATTTTGCGGGCGTTTTATCGAGGCCTACCAGAAGGGCCTGCTCGCTGACTGAAAAAATGACTGTTCTGTTCGTAAGGGCAGCCTAAGCCAAACCAAAAGGAAGGCATGAGTATGAGTGACTTAAAAGCACTGGCTGACGCAGTTATTAATGCCGATATCGACACCGCCGTAGCCGAAACCAGGAAGGCAATCGACGCAAAAGTCGATGTACAGGAAATATTGGATAAGGGGCTGATAATTCCGATGGATGAAGTAGGGCTTCGTTTTTCCAAAGGAATAATGTTTGTTCCGCAAATGCTGCGATCGGCAAAAACAATGCAGAACTGCATGGAATTGCTCATGCCGTTTTTTAGTAAAGGCGACATCTCATTCAAGGGAAAAATAATCATCGGCACTGTGAAAGGCGATTTGCACGATATCGGTAAAAATTTGGTTTCCATGATGCTGGAGGGCGCCGGTTTTACGATCGAGGATCTTGGAGTAGACGTGGCGCCGGAAACATTTGTCACAAAAATTAAGGAAACAAAGGCCGACATCGTTGCCATGTCGGCGCTGTTATCCACGACCATGCCGTCCATGCGCAATACCATCGAAGCGCTGAAGCAGGCAGGCATTCGGGATTCGGTAAAGGTCATTATAGGAGGCGCCCCGGTGACTGAAAATTTTGCCATGGAAATAGGCGCTGATGCCTATGCTCCAGATGCAGGTTACGGTGTAGTGAAAGCCAAAGAAATATTAAATCTGTCGTAGAAGTTTTTTAAATATCTTTGGCTCGTTTTTAATCACGACCTGAAACTAAGGGCTCGCTCAAAAATAAATTTACATTTTCATGCGCCGATCCATCCCGCATGGCTGCGTTGCTCGTCGGTTAAATAGCTGTGCTATTCGCCCTCCTCGTGCCTTGCCATGCGGGCGCCTCGACATCTGAAAATATAAATTTATTTCCGAGCGAACCCTAAGGAGACAATTATGAGTGCACAGGATATCCCAACCTTTTCTCCCCGTTTGAAAGTTCTGAACAGCGAACAGGCCAAGGCTATACATGACTCGGCCCTGCAAATAATAGAAAAAATCGGTTTCAAGATGGAGCATGCCGGAATCCGTGATCTACTTACCAGGGCGGGATGCAAGGCAACAAAAGATGACTGGATGGTTATGCCCCCTGATCTGCCGGAAAAGGCGCTGCAATCAGCGCCTCGACGAGTCACGCTATACGATCAACTTGGCAATCCGGCAATGGTGATGGAAAATGAAAACTCCTTCTACGGCACAGGCTCTGACGCGATTTTTACGTTTGATATCGATACGGGCGAGCGACGCGAGGCCCTGCTTAAGGATGCAGGCAACTTTGCCAGGTTGGTAGACGGACTTGATCATATAGACTTTGTCATGTCCATGGCCAATCCCAAGGACGTGCCTATTGAGAGTATCTATGTGTCTGTTTTTGCCGAAATGGTTAAAAATTGTAATAAGCCGATCGTGTTTATTGCCGACAGCGGAAAGGATATTGCAAGGATTCATGAAATCGCTTCTCTTATAAAGGGCGGCAAGGATAAACTTGAACAAAAACCCTTTCTGTTGAACTATTCCGAGGCTATCAGTCCTTTGCGTTTTCCACGGAATGTGATAGAAAAACTCATCTTTTGTTCCGAACACAAAATTCCGACCTGTTTTCCTTCCGGTTCCAATGCCGGGGGAGGAGCGCCGGTAACCCTTGCAGGCGCTATGGCCATGGGAATTGCGGAAAATTTTGTCGGTCTTGTTATTCATCAATTGCTTAACAAGGGCGCTCCCTTTATTTTCGGTCCGAATGTGAGCGTACTTGACATGAAATCCGCAGTGGTCTCATACGGATGTCCGGAATGGAGCCTTACACAGGCTGCCCTGGCTGATATGCGTGATGAAATGTATGGTCTGCCCATCTGGGCTTATGCAGGGGCCTCGGATGCCAAACTCATGGATGCCCAGGCTGGTGCGGAGGCTATGTTTTCTATATGCACCGCGCTTTTTTCCAGGGCAAATCTGATTCACGACGTTGGTTTCCTGGAATTCGGCAGCACATCTTCGCTGGAAATGACGACCATGGCAAATGAACTGATTGCCATGAGCAAATTTTTCGTCCAGGGCATCCCTGTAAATCAAGAGACACTGGCCTTTGAAGTCATTGAAAAAGTGGCAAAAGGCAGGACAGGTTCTATTTTTCTTACAGAGGATCATACATTCCACCATTTTATGAAAGCTCAGTTTTTGCCGAAATTCCTGGATCGATCCCGATATGATACATGGAAGGAGGCAGGTGGATCGGATCTCTTTAAACGATGTAACCAGGAGGCGAAACGGATTTTAGCGGAACATAATGTGACGCCCAAGGAAAAGAACGTACTAGAGGAAATTGATCGTATTGTTTTAAATAGCGCATAGAGAACCACAGGTAGAGCATAGAAGAAAACCTCTATCAGAGGGAAAAGGATTTATTTAGTTTAGAAGACAGTATTTTTCTATATGTGATTGATAATGAAATAATCGGCATGATTTTGCGCATGCTGAAAGGTATCAAGGTTGATGATGAAACTCTCGGGCTTGAAGTGATTGAAAGGTCGGTCCCGGAGGACATTATATGACTGAAGATCACACGGTAAACCACATGATGGATGAATTTTTTTATCCGGATCTTTCCGTCCGTTCCCTTTTTCGACGTATGGGAAAAAATGGCCGACCGGACATGTTGAGCCGGGTAAAGGAAAGGGTGGAGGAAATTCTCAGAAACAACAATGACGGCGTCTTTGAACCAAAGATGATTGCTGAACTTAAAAATGCATTTCCCGGATTGATCGGTTAACCAAAGGTAAAAAAAGTATGATACGACTCGTGGCCTGCGAAGTCTTTAAACCGGCCCTGGATTACCTTGGTCTGCAGAAAAAATATCCCTGGATCCATATCACTTTTCTCCCATCCGGACTTCACATAAATCCGAACGAATTAAAACAGAGATTGTCAACTACAATTCAGCCCTTCAAACAGCAAACATCGCGAATTATCTGCTGTTACGGTAATTGTTTCGGAGGAATGGATGATTTCTGTGCACTGCATGGGCTCAGACGCACGCCTGGAGACCATTGTTATGAAATCCTCCTTGGACCTGGACGGTTTAAGAAAATTATAGAAAAAACCATGGGCACCTATTTTGTGGAACAGGATCTTGTGCGCCATTTCAAGGAATATTGTATAGATCCCTTGGAACTTTATGATGAAGATATGCGGCATATGTGTTTTGCCCATTACAAAAAATTACTCTACTTAAGACAGCCGGCCGATGGTGATCTGGTCCCTGAGGTTAAAAAAATTGCCGCGTTTCTTGAATTGGACCTGGATATTAAAGACGCGGATTATTCCTATCTTGAAAAAAAGCTCATAGAGTTTGTTGATGATGAATAAGAAAAAATCAAAAAAACATGGAAGACGACGAGCTTCCAGACACACTTCTCGTAAGCGTCGAAACACTGTGTGGCTGAATGTCCTGCCGAATGATCTCTGGTTGGAGGTCAAACGAGGGACTACCATCCTGACGGCCCTGCAGAAAGAGAATATAGATCTGGCCGGTGATTGCGGCGGTCTGGGCAAATGCGGCAAGTGCAAGGTGCGGGTTCTCACCTCAACAGGACTCCCGTTGGTTAGTAAAACAGAAATACGTCTGGATGATGAAGAACTAAGGCAGGGAATCAGACTGGCCTGCCGCACAAAAATAAACAAGGACATGACTGTCTATCTGGGCGAAAGCGAACCTGAATTGAAATATCATCAAATTCTCAAGACAGGAACATTGCCGCTTCTGGAATTCGACCCTCTGATTCAGTACTGTCCGACAGAACTCCCGGTTGATTTACAAAAAGACGGCAGGTCTGATCTGGCTCTTGTCAGAGCCGCGTTGGGCCCCGCGCATCAACAGCTCAAAGGCTGCCTGTCATGCCTGCGTTCCCTGACGGCAAAAATACATAAAAATAGTGCCGGTGGAACCGCGGTTATCCACGACAAAACACTTCTGGACTGGCTGCCCTGCAAAACCACGGACCATCATTTCGGTCTTGTCTTTGACCTCGGCACCAGCACTGTGGTGGGCAAGCTCATTAATCTTTCCAGCGGCCGGCAACCGGCTGCCGTATCATGTCTGAACAGTCAACAGAAATACGGAGCCGATGTCATCAGCAGGCTTCAACATGTCCGGATGAATAAGGATGGACTTGACAAGCTCCACCTTCTCATGCTCAAGGACCTGAATAACCTTGCAAAACGCCTTTTACAATTAAACGGACTGCAGCCGGCCGACATATTTGTTGTGGTTGCAGCCGGCAATACAACCATGCAGCACTTTCTCCTGAACCTGGATCCCTCGGGTATTGCGGAGGCCCCTTTTTCTCCGGTAGTGGATGTCGGGATTATTGTAAAGTCGGCGGATGCAGGTCTTAATTTTCATCCTGAAGCACTGCTTTATGTAATGCCTGTCCGTTCCGGGTATGTGGGCGGCGATCTGCTCTCGGTTATTATTGCCTCCCAGGCTGCCGAACAGGATGAGAAGGTTGTTCTGGGAATTGACCTGGGCACTAACGGCGAAATTTTCCTTGGCAACCAAAGGCGTATGTTGACCTGTTCGACCGCCGTAGGCCCGGCCATGGAGGGGGCTAAGATTTCAAGCGGCACCATAGCAAAAGCCGGCGCTATTGAAGGGGTCAGGCTTCAGAATGGTCAACTCCATTATAAGGATGTCGGGAATATAAGGCCGATCGGAATCTGCGGCAGTGGGCTGGTCGATCTTGTGGCCGTGCTCACAAACTGCGGGATCATTGATAATGAGGGTCTAATCAGGCCGACCACGGAAAACGGGATGGATGGTCTGAACAACCGGGTCATCGATCATGACGGTGTTTATGATTTTCTGGTTGCGGACGCTGATGAAAGTTATCACAACAGGCCGATCTATCTGACTCAGAAAGATGTGCGGGAATTACAATTTGCAAAAGCGGCCATAGCAGCGGGCATTGAAATTTTACTCAGTGAATGGGGAGCGGATCTTAAGGAAATTGACACCATATATCTGGCCGGCGCGCTTGGAAACTACGTCAATCCATACAGCGCTATACGTATCGGCCTTATTCCGACAGTTGATCCCGACATTATTTCCTCCCTGGGAAACGCAGCCAGCACAGGAGCTTCCATGGTTTTGTTGTCCAGGGATTATTGGCATAAAGCAAATGAGCTGGCACATACCATCGAACATGTAGAACTCTCCTCCAGACCGGATTTCTCCGATCGTTTCATCGGTCAGATGGATTTCCCAAAAGAAAACCTCTGGGACAGAAGATCTATCACTGCATCCCGCTGGAATAAGGTTAAGGGTCTGGAAAGAAATAACTTGGCTTTTCCGTTTCCGAACTGTATCACACCTTTAGTCGGTTTGGTATTCCCGAAATCCTCACCGTAGCCCTGCTACGCTTGCGGTTTCGTGAATATCAAACCGACTAAATCTGCAACACATTTCGGATCGGAATTACCCAAGTTATTTCTTTCCAGACCCTAATAACAACCGTTCAAATTAATTATAATCGTTTATGCTTTTAACGGGAATCCAGCAAAAAATGACTCCTGGATGTTTGATAACAACATTTGGGCATGACGAAATAGTTGGGAGCGCCCTAAAAAGTTTTGATTTCTATTTTTTAATTTCAACGTTCCGTGGACATTCATGTTAAACGCCTATCGATATGTAATGCAACATCCTGTGGATGATAACAGGATGGATCACGGGTTATCTGTGCATAAGTCTTATTGCCATTGCAATAGGAACTCTCCTCGGCATAACGGCAGGGATCTTCATAGCGGGAAAAGGCAGAGAGCGGACAGCAGATGCGGCGCTCTATTTTGCGGAAATTATGATGACCCTCCCCAGCCTGGCCCTCTTTGGACTGCTAATGCTCCTTCTCAGCCGCATGGGACTGAGCGCCATTGGTTTACTGCCTGCAGTCATCACCTTGGCTATCTACGGCCAACTGCCTATTTTAGGAACACCTATACAGCAATACGCCAAATTGATCAAACGATGATCGATGCCGGCGGGGTATGGGGGGAATAGGGGACAGACCACGGTTTAAATAAGACGCGCCTTTTGAAGGCCATCGAAACCGTGGTCTGTCCCCTGTTTTTACGTGAATACCTATTGCTGATTATAAACAATAAAATTTACCCGGAAGATTATCTGATTGCCCTAAAATTAAGCAATGACAATGCACTAGTTATTTCCATGTGGAAAGTTAAATCCTTCGGGCATTTCCATGCTATCGGGAAGCTCGAATGGAAAATCAGCGGGCGGCATTTGCCTGTGGGGCGGATCCATTGACTGCCCACGTCTTGGCCGCTGTTGCCTGTCCATATCCATTCCTCCCATTAATTCCATCATGTTGGAAACCTGCGTGTAACCACTGGGAATTTCAAAGTGTTTTCCTGATGGAGCTCCTTTTTTGATGTTCCTGAGTTCTGTGATTGAGCCGTCTTCCGATTGCGAGCGAATCGGCATGGCCAGCTTGTCCGACACCCAGATGATCGACTTCGTGGTCATGTTCATACCCATGACATTCATTGTTGTAACTACTTCCTTTTTTGTGCACATAAAGCCGTTAACCTTTTCAGTCCCCAGGACCCTTTCGTTGGAGGAGGGAATGGTTGATTTCATGAGTTGCTCTAATTCCTGTTCGTTGAAAAGGTTCTGCGTGTAAAGTTTTTTGTCGGGATTCAGCATCCATGTAATATTTTGGTCCTGGCGATGAATTATGATCATTTTACCGCCGCCTTGTTTGGACATGTCTTGTTCCATGCGCATTTTGTCTTTTGCCATGAAAATTTTTCCCTGACTCATCACAACTCCGCTCGGGTCAATCATAACCTGGTCGGCTGAAAATTCCGTGATTTTACCTCCAAACAACCCAAACGCGGATGATCCGCTCAATAACAACATGACGGCCGCAAGGCCCAAGATCAATCCGCACTTTTTTTCCTTTAATAAATTACGCATGTCTTCATTTCCTCCTTTTTTTGATTATAACGTTCCTTACCCAACTTTTTAAGTTGCCACAACCCCTGAACCCTTTACCATGCAAATTCAGTCTTGATTTGTGTTAGGGTATTTAACTGTTTTCCTGGGTTCGGGCGTGTTTTTCATTCCGTGTACCAAGATCTCACGTATACCATATTCTCCCCCCCAGATTGCGAATTCCAAATCCCTTGAAAGGTTGTTTAAGGCTGCGATCAACGGTGTGGAACAGGTTTTTAAGGGTTTATCGCGGATTACCGGGGTAATCCACGATGAACCAAATTCTTTTTAATCCAGATGTACAATGTACAATAATCCTTTCTCATTTCTCAACATATTTGTGTATAATTTGTGGGTTTGTTTGTCTTGTTTTTGTCTTGTTTGTTTTTTTGTTTTGGGTTTGTTTTGGTTGTTTTGGGGTCGGACCAAGTTAACTGATTGATGTTATTCAGAATAGATTCAAAAAATAGGCGATTTTGGGCCTTAAAAGCACTTTTTCGATATCAAAATGGGCACTCTAAGGAAAACTGGAAAAAGCAAACAACTTAAGACTCCAGATTTAAGGAATAAGATTAGGCCGTTTAAAAACGCCGGTTTTGGGTTCTGTTTTTTGCCCAGTTTTTGGACCCGGCAATATCGATCATAATACTTACTATGACAGGTTTTAGAGCAAAAACAAGCGGGCCAAAAAACGGTCAAGGTAAATTGGCCAATTTAGACGCCCTATTGATGCTCCCAACTGACGTGCTGTTTCTCTGCGAATGAAATCCCATACTCCTCTACTAAACTGATCGCTAAGTTTAACTTTATCTCTAATATTGTTCCTCTGTGGCTGCCGGATTTTAGTTCTTTAATATTAATATTTTCCTTGTCACGCTCGGTTAAAAGATGCTTGCCGCAAAGCTAATCAATCGCCTTTTCCGCGCGTATGGGCCAAATAAGCAACGCATTAACGCCTTTTTGAAAAAAATCTCATGTCTTTATGGTTGGGATTTTGTATTTTATTTTGCCCCGCAACATAGTTTGACCAGACCATACCAGAAAGTCAAAAGTAGAGGAGCGTTTGAAAAAAATTTTTCTTGACAGAACATGATATGCGAATCATACTTCGCATATTAATAATTTTAATACGAGATATAATTCGCAAAAATGAAAGAGGTTCTGCTAAAACATAATTACCAGTGGCATGACAGGAGCTTTGATACTGGTATCAAAAGAGAGCTTCTTGCAAAGATTATCAAAACACTTGATATCCGCCACGTGGTCGCAATATCCGGAGCTAGAAGATCAGGCAAATCTTACATTTTCAGACAACTTATCAAGCACCTTATTGATTCCGGAGTAAAGCGGGAAAATATTCTGCAGGTCAATTTCGAAGATCCGTTCTTTATTTCTTTGCGTAATGATATTTCTATATTTGAAAATCTTTATTCGGAATTCCTTAACATAAAAAATCCTGCCGGAAAGGTTTATCTGTTTCTCGATGAAATACAGAATATAAATAACTGGCAGTTTTGGGTAAGAGATATATATGACAGAAATGAGCACGTCAAAATCTTTATAACGGGTTCCAATGCCGAGCTTCTTTCTGATGAGCTTGCCACACATCTAACAGGCAGAGTACTTGCTTTTGATAATTTCCCATTTTCTTTTACTGAATATTTTAAAGGGCTGAATGATCCCCATCTCCCGGAACTTGCTGAATCATACAGCCCTGAAAAACTTTATGAACATTTGTATCCATATAAAGAAAAACTTCTGCATTATATTGAATTGAGTTTTAAAAGAGGGCTGTTCCCGGAAGTTGCGTATCTTGAGGATATTGAACTTGTTAAAGATATTCTTTCGCAATATTTTCAGAATGTGCTGTTTCGGGATA
>JAYEGR010000042.1:0-15926 GCA_034659175.1 Thermodesulfobacteriota bacterium
ACAGCAGTCAGCATCACGACGGCTGCAACGAAAAAAAATAGCTCAACTACACGTAAACAAACTGCTCTTGTTTTATTTCCCATCATCTCCCCCTCCGTAATGAACTAAAGTGAGCTAAAGTGACTAAGGCGGGTGATACCCGCAACCCAAATTTTTAAAAATTGCTTTGTCCAGTAAATCCGTGTCACCTCGCTTTCAGCTTATGTCAGCGGGGTGCGCCAAAAAATTTCTTGTTTTTTTTGACAGGGTTTCAGGAGTAAGGTACTAAAATGAAAATATTCTATCTCGTTATGTGCTTTTCCCAATAGCAGTGAAAAGTTACTCTTCATATTCAAAGCCTTCAAAGCCGGCACAAGGCTTCCTGCCGAATAATAAGACTGCCCATATGCTTATCTCGTATAGAACGACCAACGGCCCTCCCATAAGTACCTGATTCACTACATCAGGAGTCGGCGTCACAATTGCGGCTATTACAAATGCAAGCAGAAATGCATACTTTCGATGTCGTCTTAAAAAATTCGCATTTACTATGCCGACCTTGGAAAGAAGCACCATAAAGACAGGCATTTCAAAAATAACGCCAAAGGCGATCAACAACCGAAGGCACAGGGAAAAATATTCTTTTACAGCCGGCATAGGGCTTAAGGTTTCACTGGCATAACTGGTAAGAAAACGAAAGGAGGGAGGGAAAACGACAAAATATCCAAAAGCGGCGCCACCCAGGAAACAGACCGAAGAGAGTATTGTAAAGGGTGCAACCACCCGTTTTTCATGCTTGTAAAGGCCGGGGGCGACAAAACGCCAGATCTGCCAGAAAATTACGGGACTCGCCAGAAGCAGACCACAGACAAGGGCTAATTTTAGATAAAAAAAAAGGCATCCTGGTAGGATACAAAGATAAGACTCGACTGATCAGGCAGAGCTTCAAAGAGCGGATTAAAAAGCCATGTCCCGATATCCTTGACAAAGGAGTAAGATATGCCGAATCCAACCGCCACCGCACCCAGAGAAAAAATGAGGCACTTGCGTAAATCGGTCAGATGTTCAGTCAGCGCCTGTTTCTTTTGTTCTTCCATAGTAATTTCGGCTTGTGTGGAAATATTAGGCTACCAACTTAAAGCGGGACACTTTCCGCCATTTTGGCTCTATGGCAATTCCAAAATCAAGCAAAATTTGAGGAGTTGCTAACTGGTTGAATTTACAGGCTGTCCCGCCTTACGTTGGTAGCCAAATATTACAAAAGTGCCTAAAGTTTGAAGTGAGCTAAAGTGCCTAAAGTTGCGGTACTTAATCTGATCAGATAGTACCTTATAATATCCGGAAAACAAAAACGCCCCGGACAATCGTCACGGGGCATTCTATACATTTTGTAAACGTCCGGCAAGTATAAAAAAAAGATGTTGCTAATCAGTGCCTGAATGGAAACTCAAAAAAACGAATTTTTTAGCGATTAGGCTTTTAGCTCAAAAAATCAATAATAAGTAACACCACAAGCTAAAAGCTAACCGCTAACAGCTTTTTAAAAAAATAGGAGTGCCCCAATTACAGCTTCGCCCCCTTTTTTCTATCCGACAACACTGTTAACCCCCTATTTTTACTAAGTTGTCCAAGTGCTGAAACTCGGGAGGTCGCCAATTTGGCGGAAGCCATTTTTGTCCTGGCCTTTTTTCTCATTTTAAAACTATATTCAACCAGGTTTTTAATGTCACCCCACATTGTTTCACTGCCCATTATGGCAACTATCAGCTCATCTTGGCCGCGACTGAACATCCCCACATATGTCTGCCTGGCAGCCCTTGTGTAGCCGGTTTTCCCTGCCTTAGCCCCTGCCACCTTCCATAGAGCCTTATTATGGGTCCAGATTGTCTTGCCTTCTCGTGTCTTCACCTTAGAACGGACCATGCGGCCGGCAAATGCCGGATTTTCCATTGCCTTGTTAAATATAATCGCCAGATCACGGACAGTGGACTTCTGTCCCCGGGCCGTCAGCCCTGTGGCTGTTTTACATACAGTCTGCCTGGCACCCATTTCCCGAGCCTTTCTGGTCATCAGATCGGCAAACTTACTCTCGCACCCTCCTATCTTCTCAGCAAGGGCCACGCTCGCATCATTTGCAGATCCCAGCAAGACCGCATTAATCAGATCATCAGCCGGATACGATCTATCCCGGCGCAGATAAATCTTGGAACGGGGCATTCCGGCAGCTCGCCTTGAGACAGAAACCGGGTCTGATTTTTTTAATGATTCTAATGAAATAAGTCCTGTAAGCACCTTAATTGTACTTGCCGGCTGTCTGGGACGATCCGGAGAATGAGCATAAATAACATTACCGGTTTTGGCATTTACAACAATAGCGCTCTTTGATGAAAGTTTTCGCCGCAAGGACCGGGAAAAAAATGTAGGCCCCGGTGAAGGCCTCTGTTTATCCTGGTAACATCTGGCAAGATTAACAACGCTCGAACGTTTATTTCGAATAGATGCGGACTTATATTTTTTCCCGCGCGGGGGATGTTTGTGACGCGAAGAGAGCACGGTCATCGTGGATGCCCGTGACACCTTTCGATGAGAAGTTACGGCAGCGGAACGTTGCTTCCGAACCTGCGCAGGCGCACGTTTGTGAACCGAATCCAGGATAACGCAGCCGGACCTGGCAACGGTTGTCCGGGCAAAAACAGGGGAAACCTGGAAAAACAGGAACAGGGACAAAAAGACAATTACCAGACTTGGGAAAAAAACGTCCGTTTTTAGCTGAACCACTTGGCAATCTCCCTATTCCACCGAAAAAACGGTGAGTTCGAAGTATGGCAAAAATCAGCCGACGAATAAACCAGATAAAAAAAATCTACTACAGCCGAACCAAAATTGTTAACTTTTACCTCAACTTACTAATATTTATCGACAAAATAATTCTATCTCTTAACTTTTTATATAGTAGTACTATAAAAATCAAGATATTTTTTTATTTTTCAGCATTATCTTGTTATTTTTTTTAACAAAATGCACATTATGAGGTTCAGGATTCAAGGTTCATTAAAAAATGTAAGCATTCACAGCGCCACATTTTCACGCAAATGATGCGACAAACTCCATTTTCTACATCCCTGCCTTCATTTGCTGCAATGCGTCTTGATCATTGCTGCGTCACCATTTACTTCATCGCCTCAGGCCAAGATGTCATTCACGCCACATTTTTAAAAAAATCGCATAATCACGCTGTTACATGGCTAAAAAACAACTGTCCAGGAAATAAAATTATTTTAGAATATCAAAAAAAACATCCGTTTCAACAAGAATTCAAGGAGTTCATAACCGGACTTAGAACCGATTTTTCAAGACCATCATCATCGCCCTTTCTTGACAAAGGAACAGAGTTTCAAAAAAAGGTATGGGACCTCATTTCCAGTATTCCTTTCAGCGAGACCAGAACCTATGGAGACCTTGCCGTGAAACTCGGATCATCAGGCTATTCCAGGGCCGTCGGGCAGGCATGCAATAAAAATCCGTTGCCACTCATCATCCCGTGTCACCGTGTTATAGGTTCCAGTGGGTTTGGAGGCTTTGCAGGCGGGATTTCAATAAAAAAAAGGTTGCTTAAAATCGAACAGAAGATGATCACAGCATCTCTATTATAGTATTATTGATATTGTGCAATGGCTCCACTTTATCCACTACACCTAGAGCAATAGCCTCCTTTGGCATTCCAAAGACCACGCAGGTATCCTCATCCTGAGCAATGGTCTTTGCCCCGGCCTCTTTCATCTTTGCCATCCCTCGCGCCCCGTCCTTGCCCATCCCGGTTAAAATTACACCAACAGCATTAGCGCCTCCAAAGGCGGCCACTGAGTTAAATAATACGTCCACAGCAGGCCGCTGGTGACAAACAAGGGGACCGCTTTTGATGTTCACATAATAACTGGCCCCACTTCTACGCATTACCATGTGGTAATTACCTGGCGCCAATAACGCCCATCCAGGGGTTATAGAGTCACCGTCCTCAGCTTCCTTGACCCGGATTTTACAAAGCCCGTCCAAACGTTTGGCAAAACTCGTTGTAAAATTAGGGGGCATATGTTGAACGATCACGATACCCGGAATGGTTGGAGGAAAATCAACAAGAACATTTTTAATTGCCTCGGTACCACCTGTGGATGCGCCGATAGCAATAATCTTATTCGTTGTTTTCGTAAGAGCCAATTTTTTTTCAGTAACTCTGACCGGTCTGCTTATTTGGGCTGCGGATCTTTGGGCCGGACGGTTCATGTCCACACGGGCGGCTGCGCGTATCTTTTCCGCCAACTGGACGCTCATGTCCCCGACGGAATAGGCTTCTCCAGGCTTACAGATTACGTCTACGGCCCCGACATCCATGGCCTCCATTGCAAGATCACCACCGGCCTTTGTCAGAGAACTGACTATTATCACCGGTAAAGGGTAATACTTCATCAACTTTCGTAGAAAGGTGATACCGTCCATCCGCGGCATCTCAACATCCAGAGTGATCACATCCGGTTTCAAGTCAACAATCCGGTCTCGAGCCACATATGGATCAGGTGCGGTTCCGACAACCTCAATGTCTTCTTCCCTGGACAACTGTTGCTTAAAAACCGAACGAACAACAGCAGAGTCATCAACTACCAGGACACGTACTTTTCTCATAATTTATCAAATGTCATACACAGAACACCGGATGATGTCCTGAACGTAATAAACGACGGATCATCAAACAGCTTTTCAGGCAAAACGTCGATCACCCTGCCTGACTCAGGCATCCCGAGAACTGCCGTCCCTTCAGGATTAATTTCCCCAAGCAGACTGCCGACCGCCATATTCACAGTTTCCCGCAATGTATCAAGCACCTGTCCCTCATCAAGAGAGGAGATGTCAATTCCCATAAAATTCCCTGCCATCCGCCAGGCTAATGCCTCGGTCAAATAAAAATGAACCGACGTCTCCTTGGCATCCACCGCATACCCGATGGCGGCATGGTAATAGTCTGAAGCAGACTCAAACGCATCTGCCGCAGATCCGGCCACCGGTTCCAGGAAAATAAAAAACATTTTTTCAAACAACTCCTTCATCGACCCTATAACAACCTTTTTCACGTTGTCATCCATCTGCCGATCTCCTGCCTGTTGTCGTGACACTTAATTTTATCAATGTCGGTTCAGGGTTCAAGATCAAAAATCCATCTCCTCGTCAGCCCCAACCCCATTTCTATCTTCAAGGATTTCATGTTCGATCTTATGTGCATAAGCCTTTTCCAGTACCTCCAGTAAAATCTGTTTTATTGTCTCCGGTAAAAAAGGCTTCTTAATGTAGCCTGCCGCACCAAGGTTCCTGGCCTGCTCCATCCGCGCCAAACTGGATTCGGTTGTAATCAGAATCACTGGAATATTCGCGTAGACCTCGTCCTGTTTCAATTCCCTGAGGAGATCCATCCCACTCATTTCGGGCATGTTTATGTCGCTGAGAATGACATCCACCCAGGTCTTCTTCAAAATCTCCAAAACCTCTTTTCCGGTTCCAGCTTCAAGGATCTCACCCGTTGGAACACCCGCCATAACCACGGTCTTTTTTATCACCGCCCGCATGGTTTCGGAATCATCCGCAATCAAAATATTGAAAGCCATACCGTTCCTCTGCTACAACCGATCAGGGGTAGCAAAAGCCTCCGGATCATTTTTTTAAGGGATGTGGAAATAAATAATTTACCCATCCTAAAACCTTTTGCGCCTGCCGAACCGAATTCAGTATCTCTTTTAACCGGCTCATAATGCGGATGCCTTTCGACCCGGCATCTTAACTAAGGTAACGCCTGTCTTGATATTGAGAAAAATAGTGCGGCTTATGGTTCCCCCGATATCCGACCCGGCCACTATGACATTATTCCTCCAGAATATCTTCCTGAGCGCCAGCATATTTCGTTTGCCGATGTCGAAAAAATCATTATTGCCCAATACCTGGGCCCCACCGGCCACTTTCACAATCATCCGTTTTTTGAGCGCACCAAATTTATATGCTTCCCTAAAAAGTAAAGGGACACCAGAGTCGGAGAATATAAACGGATTCTTTTTTGCCTTTTCCTTGTTAAGGTTTGAATCCGGGAGCAAGTAATGCAACAATCCACCCGTCCTTACTTCAGGATCCCATATGGTCACGCCGATACATGACCCAAGTGAATATGTAATAAGCACATCGTCTGGATTATTGCTTACCTTCATGTCGGATATGCCGACCATAATCTCCATCAACACGGCCCCTCAAAAATCCGCCTGCAACCGGTCATCAGTAACCATTACATTACTTTTGATAAGCCATGCCCGCGACCTGTTTAAATTTATGTGTCAAACCAGACAAACTCTCAGAGTGTCCGACAAAGAGATATCCACCCATATTGAGGCTGTGGTAATATTTATCCACCAATTTTTGCTGAGTCTTCCGATCAAAATATATCATCACATTACGACAGAAAATAATATCGATTGACCTGTCCCACGGAAACTCATCCATCAAATTAAAATACTTAAACGAAATCTTCTTCCTCAAGGCCTCCTTAACTTTGACAAAACCCGCATTATGGCCCACTCCTTTCCGGAAGTATTTTTTAGCATACTGAACGGGTATTTTGTCAAGCTGTTCACTCGAATAAACTCCCCGGGACGCTATCTTAAGTACTTTGGTCGAAATGTCTGTGGCCATTATTTTGTACCTGATCCCGGCGACCTGCCGAGCCTGTAAATCATCAAGCACAATGGCCAGAGTGTAAGGTTCCTGCCCTGAAGAACAGGCAGATGACCAAAAAACGATATCTTCCCTTACTCCCCGTCCCTGTTTGATAAAATCCGGGAGCACATTGTTAATTAAAAACTCAAAATGGGCATTTTCGCGAAAAAAACTGGTGAAATTCGTTGACACGGCATTGATAAATTCGGCAAGTTCCGTCCCATGCCTATCATTTACCAAATACTTATAATACTCGTAAAATGAATTAATGCCTGTTGCTCTTAATCGTTTTCCCAGCCGTGCTTTCAGCAACTCCTGCTTATCGGACTTGAGATAAATTCCTGTTTTATCGTATACAAAATCGCTGAATTTTTTGAACAGGTCCCTGGTGAGCCGATCCTGGAGAGCCCACACGATCCCTGAGCCCGCTCCTGCATTGGCCTTTCTCTTCCCGATACGATCTTCTCCTGTTTTATTTATAGGTTGAAATACCATTAATACCTCAAGTCAGTCACCTAAGGGTTCGCTCAAAAATAAATTTACATTTTCAGGTGTTGAGGCGCCCGCATGGCAAGGCGCGAGGAGGGCGAATAGCAGGGCTATTTAACCGACGAGCAACGCAGCCATGCGGGATGGATCGACGCATGAAAATGTGAAGTTATTTTTGAGCAAGCCCTTAGAGCCCGCCATTACAGTTTTTCCAACTGTTTAAGAGCGCCTTCCCCGATTACGCGGTCAACATTAAGCAGGATTTTTACCTTTCCCTTGACCTTGCCCATACCCAGTATGTACTCCAGATCCGTGCTCGTTCCGAATGCAGGAGGCGGCTCGATCTCTTCGGCTGAAATATTTAAAACCTCGGACACGGAATCCACCAGCATCCCAACCTGAATCGTCCCTGATTCTCCTACTAACTCAACAACTATGATGCAGGTCCGCTCCGTGTATTCCTGAGGCTCCATATCAAACTTAATGCGAAGTTCCAGTACCGGAATCACCCGGCCCCTTAAATTTATTACTCCCTTGATATATTCAGGTGTATGCGGAACCGAGGTAATTTCCAGTACTCCGATAATTTCCCTGACCTTCAGTATTCCAATTCCGTATTCTTCCTTACCAAGAGCAAATGTGAGATACTTGCCTTCAAGCTCACTCGTCGTCACCCCCGCCTTTTGGTCACGCTTGTCGTCCCCCGCACTCATAATCTTCAACCTCCCGACACAAAAACGCGTTGTTTTTTCGCATTCCTTGATTTTTTGGACCTTACTTCTCGACCACTTCGTCGGATTTCTTTTTAACGGATTCCGCGATCGTATCATTCGCTGAAATCAGGCCAGGCAGGTCCAGAATCAGGCCCACCCGACCGTCGCCAAGTATGGTTCCGCCGGCCACTCCGGAAATATTTGCCATGTATCCGCCCAAGCTCTTTATAACCACTTCCTGCTTGCCAAGGAGTTCATCCACCATGAGCGCCCTTTCACGTCCTTCGCTCTCCACCACCACTGCGATTCCATCACTGACCTCGGTGGTAGTCGGCTCTAAACTGAAAATTTCATACAGCTTGATAATCGGAAGCAGCTTATTTCTAATCAAAAGGGTCTCACCCTTGCCGTAAACCGTGTTAAGGTTCTTTTTCTCGGGCCGAATAGACTCCTGTATGCCGGTAGTGGGAATAATGAACCTTTCCTTGCCTACCCTCACGATAATCCCGTCAATAATTGCCAGAGTCAGAGGAAGACGGATGATAAAGAGAGACCCCTTGCCCGGCTGGCTGACGATCTCAACCTTGCCGCGGAGTTTCTCAACATTTTTCTTCACAACATCCATTCCCACGCCCCGCCCGGAGACCTCGGTGATCTTGTCGGCAGTGGAAAATCCGGCTGTGAAAATCAGGTTGTTCAATTCATAATCCGATAGATGGTCACTCTCTTTGATCAGCCCTCGTGAAATTGCCTTTTTCCTGATTTTTTTCGAATCCAATCCCTGACCGTCATCTTCGATCTCAATGACGATATTGCCGCCTTTCTGATAAGCCCTCAGGTAAACCGTACCTTTCCCTGACTTCCCGACCTTTTCCCGCTCTTTCGGAGTCTGCACTCCGTGATCCACTGAATTGCGAATCATGTGCACCAGTGGATCGTAAATTGACTCAACCATATTGCGGTCAATCTCCGTCTCCTCCCCTATCATGATCAAATCCACCTCTTTTCCGGACTTCTTTGAAAGATCCCTTACCAGGCGTATCATTTTCTGAAATGTCTGACGGATCGGCACCATCCTCATTGCCATGGCAGTCTTCTGAAGTTCCGAGGTGATCCGGCTGAGTTGACCGAAATCCCTGACAAGTTTAGGATTATTCAAACTCTTAATCAAGGGATTCTGGCTAATAAGAGACTGCATGATCACCAGCTCGCCCACCGCGTTGACCAGTCCATCCAGTTTATCAACATTCACCTTGATGGAAGCAACAGACCCTGTATTCCTTGCGATGCCGCCTTTTGGCGCTTGGTCGGCTTTTGCCTGTGTTGCCTTTTGAGCCTCTTTCTCCTCTTCTGCCGGAGACGCGGGCTTTTTTGCCTCTTCTGCCGTACCGGGCTCAACCTCTTGTTCCGACAAAGGCTGCTCGACCGGTTCAACGATCGGTTCCGGGCCGGACGGCGCAGCTCCACCTGTTTGAACGAGTTGGACCTGTGCAACAAATTCAGATATATCAAATTCCTTATAATATTCAGGCCCTCTGTTCAGGACATCCTTGACATTCTCCACCATGGATTTTAGAAAATCGCCGCCGTTCAGGACAATATCGATTACTTCCGAATCCATCTTCCTGACACCGTTTCTCACATCGTCAAGCAGATTTTCGGTAGTATGGGCAAGCTTGTTAATAGACTTCAAGTTCAAAAAGCCGGACACACCTTTAATGGTATGGAACGGACGAAAAATATTATTGATAAGATCAGGATCATCAGGGTTATGCTCCAAAGCAAGAACATTAACCTCGATTGCCTCAAGATGCTCAAACGCCTCATCAACGAATCCGTTGATCAGGTCGATATCCTGGACAAAATCAGGTATTGCCGCCTCGGCTCCCTGGCCAGTCGGTTTTTCAGGCTGTTTTACCTCTTTCGCGGCTTCCCCCGCGGCCCGGCCTTCATCCTGACCTGTGAGGTCATTTTTATTCATCTGAAGGCCGATGGAAGTCATATTGTCACAAAACTTGCCAAGTATCTTATCATCGGCCACGCCTTTTAAACGATCAATCTCCTGCATCAGGCTGATGCAGTCGGCAAGCAGTTCAAAATTTTCTACGGAATCATCCGCCAGATCACCAATGATAATCTTTTCAAGTACACGCCCCAGCGCCTTGCCCATATTCCAGAGGACATTCAGTTCTCGGACAGATGGGTTGGCCACCATTTTTTCAATCAACTCAAACAGTTCACCTATTACGGAAAGATTACCCGGATCAACCATCATGATCTTTAAGGCGATAGCTTCCATATGTTCAAATGATGTCATTTCGACTTCAGCCATCCAAAAACTCCTTAAACGGGTATAAATCAGCTTTTAGCTGTCAAGGGCTTGCCGCAGCAATATAGCTGGTCTCTGGCAGTAAATCCGCGCCGAGCCCTTATGCCCAAATCAAAAAAAATTTTTCCTCGTATAAGAGGATATAATTATATGGCCATTATGGCAAAGGTTTTTTAAGGTTGATCGTTTCGCAATCTTCTTTAAACTGGAATCCGGACCCCCGGAACCTTTGAATCCTGAACCTTGAACCTTATAAGCGCTTACATATTCTTATCCCCTGATTCGTCAAATAGAACAAACGGATCAATCTTAAGAATCTGCGACTCAAGGACCTCTAAATTCTGCCTGACTTTATCGATAATATCTGTACGCGGATATTGCTCAAGTATTTTAAGCAGCAACTGACGGGATTGGAAAAGAAATTCAGCCTTCCGGCTTCTATCAGTCGTCTTCCTCGCCTTCACAAAAAGAGCGGCTGCGGTTCGACGCAGTTCAGCAGCAGCCATGTCAGAGGCCTCTTTAATCTTTATTACCGCTTTTTCATCATAATCTGTTTCAACAAGGGCGGAAAAGGCATGGATGGCCTCATCATACTTCCGTAAATCCAACAGGTTGACCGCCTCATCCCATCGGGCCGAGAGCGCCTGATCCATCAATTGCCGCCTAACTTCCCGTTCCTGGGCCTCTGCAATAACAACATTATCAAATGCATTTTCAACCATATCCCTCATATCATCAGGAATCTCCCCTTTAAGCAGTCCATTAATAAGAAACCCGGCCTCGGAATATTCCTTCCCGTCCACAAGCCCGTCTACTGTCTCAAGCTGCCCGGTGATCCATGCCCGAGCCTGTTTATCCGCCTTACTAAAAAGAAGCCCGGCGCTTTGCGCAAATTCACTTTCAGGAGAAATATGTTCCAGCTTTTTCACCAGGGTATTCATTTCAGACGGCACATGCCTTCCGTCAAAGGAAAGATATATCTTTAGAACAGACCTGAAAATATTGAGTTCCTCTTTCCTCTGTTTTCCACTCTCGATCAAAGAGAGGAGGCCGGCAACCCATTGATCTTGTTCCCTGCAGGACTTACGATAATCTTGAAGCTCATGGTAAATGGTCTTTGCCTCTTTAATCCGCCCATTTACCAGAAGCAGATCCGCTGCCAGACGTTTAAATGAAAGAGGGGCAATCTCTTCAGCGCCTGAAAAATTCGGCACAGGGCTGCAGATCCGTCCGGACAAAACGCTTTGGGCATCACCTTTTTTTAAATCCTCCAGAATGTCAAGCGCCACTCTCACTGACTCATCCACGCGCCCGGTTCGGAGTAGGGCCAGCCCATACTTTTGTTTGAGTGAGGGGGTCAGTTTTTTCTCCGGAAATGTCTCCTTCAGATTTTTAAAGGCTCGAATAACTTCCTCACTTGCCTCCTTTTGTGCGTATTGGCGGACTATTGTTTCCGCATATTCCAGAGATTCAGCCTTAAAACTTTCCAGCAAAAGAGATGCGGACGGACCTTCCGTCAAAATCGTATCGCATCCGCTCTCCAGGTATTCGATATCAAGCAGGAATACGTTCCAGGGGTCCTTGTTTTCAATCCCCGGATCAACCGAGTGGTATCCCCTGTCCAGTATAAGCTGACGAAGCCTGCTGTAAGCTGAAACAACCCTGTCAAGACGTTCGGCGCATCCAGCCCATTCTCCCGGCAGAGCCTCATCCAGATCCAGAAAGCCGATCTGATCCGAAACCGCCATCCATTCAGAAAGCCTTTTCTCATAAACAGCAAGACGCTTATCCACATGCCCCAGATCCGGCAATTTCACATCTTCTTTCACCCAGGCTGTCGTTTCATCCGGCACAACCGCTTTGGGAGGAATTTCAGCAAGTCGCTCGATAAAATCCGGTTTTATACTCATTTCAGGAACAAAGTTTTCCTGATCCCTGGCCTCAATTGAAACATCTGCCCGCGAGTCAATGGTTTCAGGAACCTTAACCACTCTTTTTTGCCGTTCCACCAGGGAAACACAACTTGTCAGAATTAGACAGAAAACCACAGAATAAAGACATAAACCCAGGCTTCTCATGTTCAGTTACCTCTCATCCGCCAGAACGGCAGAAAATATCTTGCCGGTTTCATTTCACCTTCAGCGCTCTCTTTGCCAAACGTAACTATTGTAGTTCCGGAGTCTTCTCCGAAATCATCCTCTCCTGCCAGTCTGTTTTTCAGAACTATTTCCAATAAAGGATCAGTCGCTCCCATTACCGTCCCGCCCCGGCCAGGGGCAACAGACACCTTGACCTGGCCGAGGTCCGGGTAATGGAGAGGCATCTCGGAAAACCCGGCAAACGACATGTCGACCACGTCGACCTCTTTTGCATATTTTCGGTCCAGGATAACAGCATTGGCAAGACGTGTCCATAGCGGAAGGGCGCCTGATGAACCGGTAATATGCGTGCTGGTTCTTACCATGGAACGATTGTCGTCAAACCCGACATAAACAGCCACCACGTAACAATCTTCAAGCACAGCCCTGTTCCCTTCCTTGTCCAGCCCCGGCACGATACCGACAAAGGCCGCATTCCTGAAACGGTTGGCTGTCCCGGTCTTTCCCATCACCGGCATGCTGATATCGAGTTCGCTCAGCCGCTCCTCCTTTTCAGGGTCACTGCTCCTCAGTTTGACCATTTTATCCGCATAACTGCCTGTTCCATGTTTCACTACATTACGAAGAATATCGGTTACAACAAGGGATGACTTAAGGTCGGTAATCCGTTTGGCCGTCCGCTTCGGCTTATAGATTACCTCACCGTCACGATCCTCTATTCTATCAATAATTCTTAAGCCGTTTCCACTCCCTTTAGTGCCGATAATGCTTGTTTCTCCGGTTGCAAAAACCTCATATACATTGGCTGCCTCTAAAAGAGATATCACATTGGAACCAAGAGGAAAAGAGAGAACCGGGTCCAGTCTGCTTTCAATATTGCATGCCCGGCCAAAGGCCACCATGTACCTGAGCCCTGCCAGAACTCTGAAATCACGAATCCGGTGCAGCACTTCAGAAGAATATGGGGGCAGTCCATTAAGCCGATCATACTCATTTTCCAGAGATTCCTGTAACTGCTCTATGGTTGCCGGGGTCAGCATCCCATCGATCAGTATGGAATTCCAGAAAATTTCCTGCTCGTTTTCATTCATGGGCAAAAGAGTGGTCATCAAATCATCCCGGCTCATCTTTGTCCACCCTGTTCCGGGTGATTTCCTGCTATAGATGAACGCCCCGGGCACCGGCCCTCCGTATTTATCGTCCAAGGATGAAACACCGGTTTCCCAATACAGGCCGGTGTCAAAAAAATCTCCTGAAAAACTCAAAACATCCTGTTTCAGATCGAACAGCTCCTTGTTAAGTTCTATGTACCTTATGAAATTCTTATCAAGCAGACTTCGCCTTATCTCCTCCTCACGACCTGAACGACGTTTAAGCGGATACATTTCCGTCATGGTATCAAACAAAAACATACGAAGGTTCTCAAATTCCTTATGCCTCCCGGAAAACATCAAATCCGGTTCCATGCGCTCGACCGCTGTTGAGAAAGCCGCGTCATACAGGGCATCCCTGTTCACGATTATCCCGAATTCATCACGGACCCTTTGCCTGTAATGTTCATACGACTCGTCCCGGCCCCTGCTCAGACCAAGGTGAGTGACCACCTCCTTAAAGCGGCCCGGCGAAAGACGATCACACAGATGATAAAGCAGCCAGACCGTGGCAACGTTTTCCGACTTTGTCCCGGCCCAGTTCATGGAGACCCATTCGTGGGGGCTCTCATGGTCGGGCCTTGGAAAATATGCCTGCTTCTGATATATAAACACATTTCTCAAATTGTGTAAGATATCCACGCTGTTCCAGCAAAGTTGGAGCGCGGCGCAGTAAACCAGCGGTTTTACCACCGACCCCATCTCCCGCTTAGCTGTTATCGCACGGTTATAGAATCTGTTGTCCATTCCGCCGACCATGGCCCTGATAAATCCGCGCTCCATTATCAGTGCGCCGCCTTGCATTTCAGGATATTTTTCCAGGTCAAGGATATATTCATCGGTTATCTCGTCAAACTCACGTATACTGACATAGACCGGATCGCCGACCTTAAACTGATCAACAACCTTGTCAAGATCGTTTTTCCCAGGTTTTGTCCATCTCTGGCCCTTGTATTTTGCAAGAGGAGATATGAGATTCATTAACCCGGCCTTGTCGACACGGCCTTTGGTCTCCTCCTTTACATCACTGTCGGAAAAACCGACCAAAATGGAGTGTGATGGAGATTTTTCAATCTCAACCACGCTGCCGAACAGAAAAGACTTGACTCCCTCCTTTTCCCGGTTGTTTTTCCTGATGGATTCGTACGTATCCTGAATAGACCCTTCATCATACCCTTTCAGCCTTATATCCAGCCGGGACAACTCCTTTCGGAGCGAATAGAGGCTGCTTTCCTGCAGGTCTCTGTCCAGGGTCGTGACAATCCGTATCCCGGATGTTGCCACGTTATCAATCCCGCGGTCGGCTAACGCCTCCACCACCTCGGGTTCCGCAAGCGCTTCCTTGACCAGGTCCATGGCAGTATTAAACGAATAATAGGTACGGCCCTGGCTAAATGGGATGTCACGATCCAAATTCGTCTGGTACCTGACCGTATCAATCATCCCAAGGTTGTACATATGGGCAAGAACGTATTTTGTCCGCATCCCGGCCCGATTTACGGCCTCTTCGGACAACTCCTCGTTCTTCTTAATAAAAGGATTGTAATAATTAGGACGTTTGACACTTCCTGCTATAAAGGCGCATTCCAGGACATCAAGTTCATCAACCGACTTGTCAAAGTAGTACCGTGCGGCCACTCCGAGCCCATGGCCGTTTCCACTGACATAAAACTGATTGATGTAAAATTCCAATATCTTTTCCTTGGAATAATGATACTCAAGACGGAGCGCATACAAAAGCTCCTTTAATTTGGATTTCAAAGACCTGCCCTTACGCCTGAAGAGGTTTTTGGCCGTCTGCTGGGTGATTGTGCTTCCGCCCTGAACTACTCGGCGCGCCTGAAGATTCACCAGCGTCGCACGGGCCATTCCGAAAAAATCCACACCGTAATGATCAAAAAAGGCGCTGTCTTCAGCAGCAACAATAGCGTTCACAAAATCCTTCGGCACAAGGCTGAAAGGCACGTACTGGCGATGGGCCTCCTGGAAAAAAACACCGATTTTGCTCGATCCGTCGCTGTAAAATACAGGGCTTTCAATAGCCAGAATCCGCTCTATGTTATCCTCGGAAATCTCATCCCCGGGACTAAATACCACCAGCCAGTAGTATGCTGTGATTCCGCCCAGGATCGACAAACAGACAATACTGATTATTATTAAAAAAATTTTTTTCACTAGTTTTTTAAACATGATTTTTCAATTTCTCCATCTCTCATATTTCCCTAACCCAGATAAACTGAAATTTTTTAAATGGCCTGGACTATTTTCAGTACCCACAGAGGGATATAAGTACCTTGTAAAATATTTCCTGCCGGAAACGCGCAGAAAATATTTTATAAGGTACTAAACCCCCCTTAAATTGCAAGCCTTGACACGTTTTTGTTGCATATCTAAGAGATATCAAGTTAAAATACAAGTCTAA
>JAYEGR010000043.1:0-15922 GCA_034659175.1 Thermodesulfobacteriota bacterium
CCCAATTTACGCTAATACAGGACAAAGTTGTTGGATAACTGCTTGAAATCACTCAATTTGTAAAAATCGACCCAGAACTAAAAATATTAATGATTTCAAACGGTTATGCAAACTTTCTACTGACCAGATAGGTTCAGGGTTTTCAGGGTTCAGGGTTTTCAGGGTTCAGGACTGAAAGTTGTTTTCGATTATGCATGAAATCCACATAATTGGTCATAAATTGAGCAATCACCAATCTCTTGTCAACCTTGTCTTTATTGAGCTTTTCTTGAAATTTATTGCAAATATCCTGCGGGGCATAAAACATGAATGGTCTTTTTGATTCTTGCCTTTTTGCCATTGTTGTTTTAATAAAATCCCGGTCTAAAAAATTAATATATGACACTATGAACTGTACAAGCAACATAGTTGAGGAGACACCTTCCCGTTGATTTATTTTTATAAACTCCGTAATAATATTTTCAGGAATTGATACTACAATTCTGCCGATATTCTCTATATTATTTTCCATAAAATTTAAATAGAATCGATCAATTGGCTTGAAAGTACTTTAAAGAGCGGGAAAGGTTAGGAGATATTCACCTATACATAATTTTAAAGGCTTTAAAAAAAACATTTTTAACTTAATCGATTTTAACATAATTTTCCAGTATTCAGACTTTGTTAATATTTATCTTTGTATAGTCTCCAAGCCCTGCCCCCCTAACCTCTGAACCTTTTAAGAACAGAGCGGGAACCCTTACGGAAAAACGTCTTGTTAGGTCCGGCGCCATTGGATATAATAGTAAACGTTCGCAGGCGCCGCTATCCGCAGCGTTGGTAAATGCTTACATGCTGAGCGTTTACCCTATGGAAATAACCATCAGGGAAAACATCGTTGAAGAAGAAAATCGACAGGTTTCTGATATACAACAAAAATCGGAAAATCAAGGCAATCATCTTTAACGAAACAAGGGCGACCCTGTTATTCAAAATCATACCCTTTCTTCTGCACTCCAATTATCCGGATCTGCCCGGTTTTATTGATGACGACGACTGTCCCTTCGGAATCCACCTCTTTCGGCCGCAGGAGATTGTATCCACGGAGCTTTTCCACCGCTATTTCCCGACCTCTACCGCAATAAGGGCTGACACCCCTTCCGGCTTTACCCGATCCCCCTGCATCCACTCATTAAAAACCATCGGAAGTATCGGCACCATTGCGCAGACCGAAAAATCCGACTGCGACTACTGGGTCAGCGTCAGGTATGAAGACCTGGGTGAAAGGGGATTCTCTCTTCTTGAGATGAAGTGCAAGGCCATTGAGGAATGGGCGATGAATGAACGCCACACAGAGGTTTTTTTCTTTCTCATGGATATAGACCGGACAAGGGAGAACCAATTTGAGTCGTATGCCGAGGATGAGTCCGCGGGATCTTCATTGAAAATCCTCTTAAAAGACGAACTCTTCCGCACACACATTCTGGTAGCCGGCAAGATGCTCCTCTGGTGGCTGATTCCGCCCGGTCTGACCGAGGAAGAATATCGTAAGTATGTTAAGGATCTGGTAAAAACCAGGAAAATCAATCCTAACTTCTTTGTGGATCTGGGTTATATATCAGATATTCCAAAATCCGAGACATTCGGCGCCTGCCTGTGGCAGATGAACAAAGCCCTTGACAGCCCGTTCAAGTCTGTAATCAAGTTTGCCTACCTTGAATTGCTGTTAAAGGTCAGGTCCCGGAGATTGCCGCTCTTCTCGGACAATGTAAAGCGTCTTGTGAGTTTTCCCGACAAGTTAAAATCAGAGGAATATAAGCCGGGCCTGGCAAACGTGGACCCGTACCTGCTTCTGGCCCGCGAGATAGCCGCATTTTACAAGGGGGAGGATTCGGAACAGAAAAGGGACCTCCTGATCCGCGAATGCCTTTTTTTGAAAACCCTGGAAGGAATGGAATCCCAGATGAAGGTTCCGGGCAAAGAAGATCATTTGAAACACACCATGGCCATCATGAAAAAATGGGATCTTCTTCCGGACAATCACAAACATTTTCTCCGGTTCAGAGACTGGAAATTTAAAGATCAACTTGATTTCGGGGCCAAAGTCCATGATTTCCTTATCGCGACATACAAGAGACTTCGCTGGATATTCAAAAAATTTGAAAACAAGACCGACGTGACCATCACGGAAAGAGACGTTGCTGTACTTGGCCGTAAATTGTTCACCTTTTATCAGAAAAAGCCGCACAAGATCCCGTACATCCGAACCCTGTCACGAGACGCCATGGGCCAGAAGGACATAACGATTCACATTACCAGATACGAGGGAACTGATTATTATTACGCTTTTCAGGGAGAATTAAATACTAAAAGCATAAAAGAACATCCTGACCTGATTATCAAGCGGGAGACCGCTCCGGTCCCGCTATTCACATGGCTTCTTATAAATGGAATGCTGAACAGTAAGACAAGCCTTCATATGACCAAAAACTTCCAGACCGTTGACCTGTTTGACATTCAATCCCTCTCGGAAGCCATGCTTAAAACATTTCCCAAAATCCATTTTGCCCATATCTCTGGGGAAAAACTCTTACAGACAGAGACAGTGATCCATACAATGGCAGTGGTCAATTTCGACAAATTGCCGGTAAAAGGCTCCAGAACCTTAAACTCCACAATGATCACGGCCAACAGTTGGGGTGAGTACTTTATCGAGGATTTCACCACACTGATCCAGCTTAAGAACTCCATTCGCCTTCTCTTAACAAAACACTATGTAAGCCGATGGAACAAGAATCTTGAGATCTTCATCACTCCCCAGAAGGAACAACGCATCATCCAGCAGATGATTGAACAATGATGAATGGTGAGTGAAGGATGCCTGAAAACAAATTAATTATGACCGTTGGCGCCGACTGCCGCCTGGAAGGCGCTTCGTCTTCCCTGATTAATGACCTGAAACAAGAGCTTACCATTGACAATCCAAAATACAGGGATGCAAAAAAATATGGCCGCTGGATCGGAAAAGAGCTTAAATCAAAGCTGTATTTTTTTGAAGAATCAACTTCCGGGATACGTTTTCCAAGGGGATTTGCAAACAACGCGGTCAGGCTCATAAGAAAAAAGAGTGCCGGGGCGGATCCGGTCATTGTTGATGAACGTCGGACGCTTTCCGAAGTTGATCTTAAATTTCACGGTAAGCTTAGACCATATCAGGTCGAGGCTCTTAACGACACGATAAAACGTGACTTCGGGGTAATCGAATCAGGGACCGGGTCGGGAAAAACCGTAATCGCCCTTGCCGTTGCAGCGGAAAGAAAACAGCCGACTCTCGTCCTTGTACACACAAAGGAGCTGATGTACCAATGGAAAGAAAAAATCAAGACATTCCTGAACATTGAGGCGGGCCTGATTGGTGATGGTCATTACGAGATCAGGCCTGTGGCCGTTGCCATAATTAATAGTGCAAAAAACAGGCTTTCCGAACTTCCTGAACTTTTCGGCCATATCTGTGTTGATGAATGTCACAGGGTTCCGGCCTCCATGTTCACCGACGTTGTAAAGGCGTTTAGCTGCAGGTTCATGCTGGGGTTGTCAGCCACTGCTTACAGGAGGGACGGGTTGACCCGGCTGATTCACTTCTACCTGGGAGACCTGTGTCACAGAATTGACTCTGAAAAACTCCATTCAGTGGGCGCGGTATTAAAACCCGAGTTCATTCAACACGAAACCGGATTCAAATACACCTACCGGGATGATTACCAGGCAATGCTCTCCGCACTGACCCTGGATGAGGCAAGAAACCGGCAGATTGTTGATGACGTGATCCGGGAAACATGCAGGAATTCCGGAACCATACTGGTTGTGAGTGATCGCGTGGCCCACTGCGAGACCCTGACATCTCTTCTGGATAAAAAGGGGATAAGTGTCGCGTTGCTGACAGGAAGGCTTGCCAGTCAGAGTAGATTAAAAATCGTGGAATCTACCAGGAACGGCGAAATCAAGGTTCTTGTCTCATCACTTCAGCTAATAGGCGAAGGGTTTGACTGTTCCGGTCTGACCACTCTTTTCATCACTACACCGATCAAATTCACAGGGCGTCTTCTTCAGGTGGTCGGCCGGATTCTGCGCCCGGCTGAAGGGAAACGGGCAAAGGTACATGATTACCTCGACCCGGTAGGGGTACTGAAAGCCTCGGCAAAGGCCAGAATGCAAATATACCTCACATAAAATCGTTCACAGGCACCCCATCTGCACGCGCCCAACGGAAGTGCCCTTGGGGTGCAATCAGGCCGGCTCACATAGGTTTACTATAGTTCGTCGGCCTGATTGCGTACATATGGGGCACCTGTGAACGATTTCATATCTACTAAAACAGGGGGAAACTCTCGGGATGTAATCGTTCACCAGTGGTGCACCCGGAGTCTCGCAGGCTCGCTTACCTGTGCGTGATCGCGGCGTGCGGCTATAGCCACTACTATGCCGGATGCCGCGATCGCGTGCAGGTGCGCCGCTGGGGAACGATTACATAATGACCCTGTTTCTTCCTGCCTCCTTTGCCTCGTAAAGCTTTTCGTCCGCTATGTTGATCAATTCGTCAACCTCCTGCTCAACCTCGGATTCCTTCATCCCGTGTATCCTGCCCTGGGCCATGCCGATGCTTATGGTGATCCCGGCCTCATTGTCACTCGCATGTTCAATACTTGAGCGGATCTTTTCACCCACTTCGTACATGGATTCAGAGTCAACGGAAAAGAGAAAGATAAAAAATTCCTCTCCACCGTATCTCCCCAGGATGTCGGATGTCCTGAGAATTGATTTTATCGTTCTCGTGACAAATTTCAGTACATCGTCACCATACCGATGACCATATGTGTCATTGACCTTCTTGAAATGGTCAATGTCTATCATCATGATTCCTATATTACTGTCATTCCGCTGGGCCAGACAGGAAAACGGTATGATTGAATTAAAGATACCGCGCCTGTTTAAAATACCGGTAAGCGAATCATAATTGCTCTGGACCGCCATTTTCAGATTTTCTTTCCACAAGCTGTGAAGCGTCTCCCCAAGGAGTTCCAGTTCCATGGTTACCAGATCATGCTTGAGCAGACCATCAAAGAGAGTATTGATCTTGGGGTTATAATTTACTTGCGGCGTGGTCACATTAAAAACCGGCTTCAAATACTGAAACAGGGTCTCAATTGCCGGATGTATCAAATAAAACTCCAGTTTAAAGGCCATTAGAAAGGCCTTCTCGACTTTTTTTGTTTTCCCGGCAAGCTCCAGGAGTTCCACTGTCTTTGTGTGAATAGTTGTGAGTTCTTCAAAGGCATCGTCCGGCTTTTCGAGAACCTGGGAAAGTCCGCCGTCTTCTGCGTAGGACAGGAGTTTTGACCAATAGGAGAGATGAAGGAGGGCATCTTTATGAAATTTCCGCCAGAACCCTGTCAGATCCTCATCCTGAGCGTTTTGGGACAATTTTTTATATATCTTTGAGGCATTTTCATCTATTGCCTGACACAGCCTGATAATTTTCGTCATTGTATCATCAACCATTGAAAATCCTCCGCATAATAGGGCATAGCCGCAGGGCAGCCGCATCAAAACAGCAATAAAAGCAGTTGGTTACATCCATCCAGACTGATTGTCGCAGTCAGTCGCATTGAATATCGAATATCGAACAAGGAACTGCAGAATTTTTAAAGTACGGTACTTCATCATTCGATATTCCTTGTTCGATATTCTATATTCCTTTTTGAACTCTTCCGGTTTATCCGGGTTAGGAATTACGAATTACAATTGCCTGAAGGGTTATGTGCCAAAAAGCACTCTGACCAATATATAACCAAAATATATAACAGGCAAAAAAACTTTTTTAAATACGCCTGTAAAATAAAAAAGAAATAACAGTACGATCAGGCCGTATGATTCAAACCTGGCATATGATACGGCCAGATTATGCGGCAGGACGGCTTGAAAGATCCTGCTCCCGTCCAATGGGGGGATGGGTATCAGGTTGAAAATCGCCAGCATTACGTTTACCCAGATACTGGCGTCAAACACCTTTTCAAAAGGCACGGCAACATAGACCGGAATGAGTGCGTGAAAGACCAGGATCAACTTAAGCGCCATCCCGCTTGCAAGTGCAAGCAGAAAATTTGCGCCCGGCCCGGCAAGCGCAACCCAGAGCATGTCCATTTTTGGATTCTTAAAATACCTCGGATCTACCGGAATAGGCTTTGCCCACCCGATCTTCATGACGAGAAAACAGATTACACCCATGGGGTCCAGGTGTTTCAGGGGATTCAGGGTCAGGCGGCCCATGAGGGAGGCGGTTGGATCTCCCAGTCGATTTGCCACGTAACCGTGCGAATATTCATGGATGGTCAGGGCAAAAAGAAATGAGGGCGCATATATTGCGATCTGTTGAAAATCCATTACTTTACATCTTCCGTTTTTGTAAGGGGATAATGACTTTTGACATAATCAAGTTCATCTTCGCGAGTGCTGACGTAACCGTCCAGTTTTGCCTCAAGCAGGTGGTTTAAAATTGTTTTAAAAACAGGACCGGCCCGGTAACCCATCTCTTTGAGATCCAGGCCCTGGATATGGGTCTTGACATGGCGCAACTGTGTCACGTAAAGCGATATTGCCTTTTTGCCGGCCTTTTGTTTTGTGAGACTCATCACGTATAGAAGCGCTTCGTGACTTAATCCGTTCAACAGCCAGAATGTCTCGCTCGCATGCAGAAGTGAACGACTGTTAAGGGTCTTAACAACCTTAAAGTCTTCCGCCTTGATTCTTATCATTAATTGCATATGCCTTTCCGGCACTTCAAAGCGCCTGCAGAAAGAATTCAGGCCCTTGACCGATACCTTGTCAAAGAGCGCCAGCACATAAACCATCCAGTAATGGCAGCTTTCATCCAGGTACAGCAGCCTGTGCCAGCCGACAGCCTGCTGTACTTCCTTTAGGAGATGTTCCAGCCGTTTATCTGTTTTAAGTGACGGGTGCACGACCTTGAACAATTTGAAACGCGCCATCAGCTTTAGGGCAGGCAGAGGATTTTCCTCTGATAAAATAAATTTTAGTTCATTGAAAAGTCTGCGCCCGAGATGGCTTTCTCTGCCTCCGGACGAGGATACGCGATTAAAAAGGTCCATCTTGACCGCGTTTTTAATTAATTTTTTCGTATGCTTTCCCAGTGAAAAATCCATGCGCCGGGCAAAACGGATGGCACGAAGGACCCTGGTCGGGTCTTCCACAAAGCTTAAATTATGCAGCACCCTTATCTGCCTGTCCTTGATATCGTTCTGGCAGTTAAAAAAATCCACCAGTGTCCCGAATGTACCCGGATTCAGGTGAATGGCCATGGCATTTATGGTGAAATCCCGACGGTAAAGGTCCAGCTTTAAGGAACTGAACTCCACTATGGGCATGGCTGCCGGATACTCGTAGTATTCAAGCCTTGCGGTTGCCACATCGATTTTGAATCCATCGGCAAGCTTAACAACGGCTGTTTTAAACTTTTCGTGGGTTCGGACCACGCCGTCAAGTTTTTTTGCCAATTTCCGGGAAAAATCTATCCCATCCCCCTCGATCACGATATCAACATCAAAATTACTGGTATGTAAAAGAAGATCCCGTACAAAACCGCCTACCGCATAGGCCGTGTAATTATTCTCGGCAGCCGTTTCGCCGATAGTCCGGAGCAGAACTATCATCTTGCGCGCAAAGGATTCAATCATCAGATTGTTAAGGTTCCGGTTCCGCTCAACAGATGGCCGGCTGTGGGAGTGGAGCAGATTCCTGGGAAGATTGGCCGGTTCGTTGACAAGCAGGTTCAGAAGATCGGTGCGTGTGATTACGCCCAGGATTTTCCGGTTGTCCACAACCGGAATAAACCGCTGCCGATTCTCGATGATCAGTTCCTGTATATCAGCCAGTGTTGCGGTTGGCGGCAATGTCGAAAAATCAGTGCTCATATATTCGGTTACCGGCACCTCGCCCAGGCCGTGAAAAATGGCTTTTTCCGCAATCCGCCTGGAAATGTGTCCAAGAATTTCCCGGTTTTTTTTCAAAACCGGTACCACGGTGATGTTATAACGGGTCAAAACACGGTTGGCCTCATTTATTGATATTTTCGGTTCCACGGAAATTACCGGAAAGGACATCAATTCACGTGCCAGGCTCCTGGGACGCACATGTTTGTGAAGGAGCCTGATAAGCTTTTCCTCTGTTTCAATAATCGTCATGTCCCTTATGGATGCCGAGGCTGCTGAGGCATGTCCTCCGCCTCCTAAATCCGCTGCAATCTTTCCTGCATTGACCTCTGGAATTCGGCTCCTGGCAATAAAATATATGGTCTCTCCCATGGCTGCCAGGGCAAAAAGGGTGTCCAGGTTTTCCATCACCATGAATCGCCGTACAAGAAGTGAAAATTCATCCACATATTCGGGCACGGTCAGCTTGGCCACGACAATGTCCACCCCTTCGATGGTATAGGTTATGGCCGACTTGATCAGATCATGTAAAAAGGCCACCTCGGGTGTGGTCAACTCATGGGAAATGTATTGGGAGACTATGTGGAGGTTCGCGCCTTTGGCAAGCAGCCATGACATGGCTGTAAGGTCGTCAGGTGTTGTCGTGTCAAATGTGAAGGAGCCTGTGTCCGCGTAAAGGCCCAGCGCCATCAGGGTGGCCTCCTCCGCGCTCACCCTGATGGACTTTTCTTTAAATATCTCCACAAAAAACGTGATTGTGGCGCCGGAAGGCCTTACAATCTCAAAATCACCCTTGAGATCTCCGGGTGCATCGGGATGATGATCATACAGATGGAGTTCAATGCCCGGGTTTTCCAAGCACTTTCTAAAATTTCCAATCCGGCCGGGCTGTCTGGTATCTACGATTATGAGCCTGGTCACCTGGTCCATTGGAATATTTCTGGTCCTTTGAAAATCATAAACAAGGGTGGACTGGACAAGAAAATCCCGAGTGTTCTTTTCCTGAGATCCGGCAAAGGCAAGCACTGCATCCGGATAGATTTTTTTTGCCGCAATCATTGATGCCATTGCATCAAAGTCGGCATTCTGGTGAGTAGTTATAACTTCCATGTTTCAGGGGTTCAGAGTTCAGGGTTCAGGGTTCAGGGTTGCCATTAATTTCAACCGGATGTTGTTGCTGTTATAAACAACCCTTCACGGCATATCAATAAATTTCCTCCAACTGTTCAAGCTTTTCAGAATTGACTTGATCGGTTGGAACAGATAAATTTCCATAGCCGCTTACAGCTATTTGATTATTAAAGCAATTTCATGTATAGTATTGATGGCTCATCGTAGATTACCGGGAAGATTCCGCAGATTCACCGCCATAGACCATCTGTATTGCTGCTGCAAGCCATCGGCAATCAGGTGTCAGCCGTTAGTTTGTGGTTGTTTTTCCAATAGATAGCTAAAAGCTAAGGCGGGTGATACCCGCAACCCAAATTTTTAAAAATTGCTTTGTCCAGTAAATCCGTGTCACCTCGCTTTCAGCTTATGTCAGCGGGGTGCGCCAAAAAATTTCTTGTTTTTTTTGACAGGGTTTCAGGAGTAAGGTACTAATAGCTGTTTTTGTATGAACATTTATTTGCTCCGGGTCTTAAACCACTGCCTGTTGATTTCATCAACCGTGGGATTTAAAATATGCAAAAGACCATTCTCGTTGTAGATGATTCTGTGATGATCCTTAGAATCGTCGGGCAAATTCTGGAAAAAGCCGGCTATAAAATTTTGCTGGCAGACAGTGGGAAAATCGGATGCGATCTGGCAAAATGCCATTGTCCCGACCTGATCATGATGGACATAGAAATGCCCCAAATGGACGGCATAGAGGCAACGGAAAAAATCAGGTCCACTCCTGAAACAGCCCATATTCCGATAATGATCTTCACATCATTGGGCAGCGAAGAGGACATGAGCCGGGCCCGTAAGGCAAACGTTCAGGGCTTCCTTAACAAGCCGATTTGTAAAAATGATCTAGTGGCAGCCATCGGCAAAATCCTAGACCATTCATAACATCCGTATCAATGGCCGCTATCACTGATATCATGTTCAGCACATCCCATGTCGTGGAAGTGCTTTCCTATATTGAAACCACCTTTAATGTCCGCGCTCTAATCCTTGACGGCAACGGTCGGGTTTCTCGCCTTGGCAACCATGAAAAGGACTCCCTGCCTTTAAAAAAATTCTTTCAGTTTGATTTTACAAAAAATATCGGCGGCATCGAAATCTCATCCAATACTCGTGATTCCCTTGACAAGGCAAAGCCGCATATAGGCATATGTCTTAAAGGGATAAACGAACTGCTGAAAAAGGAGCTGGAATTTCAGCAGACTGCCGATGAAATGCTTTTTCTTTCGGATCAGCTCAACTTTCTCTTCAAGCTGGCCGACAGGACCATCGGTATTAACAAGTTAGATGAATTCTTTCAAGTCATTCTAGCGCTGGTGAAAAAGGCTGTGGATGCCGACCATGCCTTCTATCTATCCACAGACAACAAGGAAAATGGGATCAATGTCATCAGCGGCATCTCTTTTCAGGTTGCTCAACAGATAAGCCGGGAGGATGCTTTTCAGACAGCCATGAAAAAAAAAGCAACCGCGATTTTTTCTCTTCCAGACAACACATCAGTCCTGATCGCCCCTGTCAGGGGAAAAGAAGACGTCACAGGCTACATGGTATTTTGCAGGAGGATGGAGAGGCGTTTTTTCACAGCCTATGAAAAAAAATTTATCGGAATAATCGAAAACATTATATCGCCTACCGTAGAAGCCCTCAAACTTTATGATAATCTTCAAACACTCTATGTCAGCACAGTAAAATCGTTGGCAGCCGCCATCGATGCCAAGGATGAATATACCCACGGCCATTCCTTCAGGGTTGCAAGATATTCAGTTGCAATTGGAAAAAAAATGAATATGTCTAAAAATATGGTCAAAAATCTGGAAATTGCCGCCTACATGCATGACCTGGGCAAAATCGGGATACCAGGTGCGATTCTTGGAAAAACGGGAAAATTGACGGCCGAGGAATATAAAATAATAAAAACACATCCTGAATTAACAAACAAAATTCTTCAGCCGATGAACCTGCCCGCTTTTATCGTTGACGGAGCGGTTCAGCACCATGAAAGGCTTGACGGCAGCGGTTATCCTAGCGGTCTAAAAGGGAATGAAATATCATTATTCGGCAGGATAATCGCAGTGGCCGACGTGTTTGACGCATTGACCTCGGCGCGGCCGTACAGGGACTCCAGGACTATTGAAAAGGCCTTTCATTTCCTGGTCCAAGGAGTCGGCAGGAATCAATTTGATCAGGAAATAGTACTCAATCTCATCTCTTGTCTCCGAGATGACGAGAAGGACAAGGAGTCATCAATTTTTTTTTCAAATCTGAAATTTTCTGATGTAACCATGAAGCATCAGTTTTATTTTAACCTTACCGACCAAATTTCTTCCTCTGCAAAAAGCAGTTAAGGGCTCGCTCAAAAATAACTTCACATTTTGATGCGCCGATCCATCGCGCATGGCTGCGTTGCTCGTCGGTTAAATAGTCCTGCTATTCGCCCTCCTCGCGCCTTGCCATGCGGGTGCCTCAACACCTGAAAATGTAAATTTATTTTGGGTCAAACCCTAAGGGTAAAAAAATGGAACCTAAACAGCGTCTCAAGGAACTGTTACTTGAAAAATCGTATAGAAAAGGAAAATTCAGGCTAACATCAGGCAAAGAAAGTGATTTCTATATCGACGGCAAACAGACTACGCTTTCCGCTGAAGGGGCATACCTGTGCGGCAAACTTATGTTTGATATTATTCAGAATCAGCCGAATTCGGTTCAGGCCGTTGGCGGCATGACACTTGGCGCTGATCCGCTGGTTACCGCCGTCTCCATAGTCAGCTTTCTTGAGAAAAGCCCGATTCCGGCCTTTATTGTTCGAAAGGAATCAAAAGGCCATGGTACCGAGGCCAATATTGAAGGAATGAAAAATATTCCCGATAGAGCTAGGGTGGCTTTGTTGGAAGATGTTGTGACCACAGGAGGCACTCTGCTGAAGGTGATTGAACGAATCGAGGCCCAGGGGTTTGAAGTCGGAGTTATTGTCACGGTTGTCGAACGTCAGGAAGGCGGGGTTGAAATCCTTGCAGATAAAGGTTACAAACTGGAATCAATTTTTACGAGGCAAGAGTTGCTCGCATAAACCGGAATTAGGACTATCATGAATAAAGGATGGGAACCCAAGATAATCGCCTTTCTTTGTAACTGGTGCAGCTACCCGGCAGCCGATCTTGCCGGGGTCGGCCGCATGCAGTATCCTTCAAATATTAGAATAATCAGGGTTCCGTGCTCCGCCCGTATAAGCGCCAACCTGATACTGTCCGCCTTGAAATCAGGGGCGGATGGGGTTCTTGTCTCGGGATGCCACCCCGGAGACTGCCACTACATTGACGGAAATTTGTATGCCAGGCGCCGTTTTGCCCTGCTTAAGAATCTCATTGAATTCATAGGAATTGAGCCCGGCAGGGTTAATTTTTCATGGATAGCCGCGTCTGAGGGCGGAAAGTTCGCCGATGTCGTGAAAACGGTTTCCGCATTGGTAAAAGAACTCGGTCCCGCGGACCGCATGATCAAATCATTTTAACAACTCAGGTGGATAGTCTGAAAAGAGAACCAGTCATGTCGGCAATTAACAGCAAGATCACAGAAAAAATCAGGGGCAAGGCAAAAGAACTCCTTGCTTCCGAAAAAATATCCGCCTTTGTGGGATTTGCGGACGGAACTCTGCCAATGACTTCAAGGCCTTTTATTGCAAGAAACCCTGAAGATGTGGACAGGCTTGTATTTAACAGCTTTTGCGTGGTAAATCCGGCCGTCTATCTCCCGCCCCTGCTGAAATCCTTTGAACCTCCGCGTAGACCGACAGACCCTCCGCCAAAAGGCCCGCTTCCAAAGGTCGGGATCCTGGCAACCGGATGTTGGTCCAGAAATATTTTAATTCAGGTACAGGAAAACCAGATTGCCAGGGAACGGGTAATAGTCCTGGGGACCGGATGCCGCGGCATGGTGGACATCAGGAAAGTGCAGAGCATAATTGACGGGAAAGAGATCGAAAAGGCATATGAACTAGATGATATGATTTCCGTGTCCGGAAAAGGATTTTCCGAAAAGATTCCGCTTGAGGACGTGCTGAGGGATAACTGCCTCTCCTGTATTTACCCCAATCCGGTTATTATGGACTACAGTGTCGGAGACCAGGTGCCTGAGAGGAAAGTCGACAACCGGTTCCCGCTTGTGGATGAAATAGAATCCAGGTCTTCAGACCAACGATGGGAGTGGTTTCAAAATGAAATATCCTCATGCATCAGATGCTATGCCTGCAGGAATGTCTGCCCGCTCTGTTACTGCCCCACCTGCTTTGTTGATGATTCCACGCCCCAGTGGGTTGGAAAGAGCCTGGATTCCTCCGACACATCGATCTTTCATATTTTAAGAGCTTTTCACTGTGCGGGCCGTTGCACAAACTGCGGGTCATGCGAGACCGTATGCCCCATGGGAATCAATATGCGGGTATTGACGAGCAAGCTGACAAAAGATGTTATTGATTTTTACGGCACGGAAGCAGGTCTTGATAAAGAGGCCCCGCTGCCGCTGACAACATACGGCAAAACCGACCAGCAGGATTTTATGGTGGGGTAAGGACTCGCCCAAAAATAACTTCACATTTTCATGCGTCGATCCATCCCGCATGGCTGCGTTGCTCGTCGGTTAAATAGCCCTGCTATTCGCCCTTCTCGCGCCTTGCCATACGGGCGCCTCGACACCTGAAAACGTAAATTTATTTTTGGGCGAATCCTAAGATGAATTAGGAATGATGAATGATGAATAATGAATGTTATGAAAGTGATACCGTGAATATTTACAAACTTGAGCGGGCTGATCTTGAAAAATGGCTCAGTCGGTGGAGCAGGAAGAACACGGTCTACTGCCCTGACGAAAAAGTCGGGCACGACACGGCATCATTTTCAGGATGGAAGATCTGGAAAGGCGGTGCGCTCCCGGAAATCAAGCCCGGCCCTGCTAAATGTTCCATAAAGACCTTTTACTTTCCTCAGCCCGAGACCCTGCATACATTCTCAACCGCACCTGATGACCCGGACGCATTTCTACTTAAGGAGGCGGAAAGAGACCCTTCCACCGACGTGCTTGTCGGAGTGAGGCCGTGTGATGCCAGGGCAGTGTATCTGAACGGGCTGCCTTATTCCCGGGACCCCTATTTTCAATATAGGGATTCCAAAACAATCCTTGTGGGGTTTTCCTGCCTTGAGCAGTGCTCGACCTGCTTTTGTCAGGATGTCGGCGGATCGCCGTTTGATACTCAACGACTTGACATCGCAATCACGGAGATCGAAGACCGGTTTATAGCTGAAGTCCTTTCAGATCGTGGAGAGGCCCTTGTGAAGGCCGCCGGAGGGGCCGATCCAGCCTCGGACAAAGACAGGGCCGAGCTTGAAAGACTCAAGAACGAGGCAAAAATCTTAAAATCCGATTCAAGTGACAACCTGAAAGCAAAAAAACTGATGGCGCTCTATAACGCCGGCTTCTGGAACTCACTTGCCGACCCGTGCCTGAACTGCGGCATATGCACCTTTTTATGCCCCACCTGTTATTGTTTTGACATACAGGATGAGGTAATCGGGAATAAGGGCAGACGGATCCGGTACTGGGATTCCTGCATGTTCCCGCTCTACACGCAGCATGCCTCGGGCCACAATCCCAGGGGCCTGAAGGTGCAGCGTGTGAGAAACCGTTTCATGCATAAATTGAAATACTTTCCAGACCGTTTCGGCCCGCTCTCCTGCGTGGGATGCGGCCGGTGCATCAGGGATTGTCCTGTAAATATTGATATCCGAGAGGTCCTGCAGGATCTCCTTAGCGTGGAGTAGATTTATGAATTCCTATCTGCCTTATTCGGCCCGCATTGATGATGCTGTAGTGGAAACCGAGGACGGCAATATCAAGACCTTCAGACTTGTGCTGGAAAACGAGAAAGAGCGGCAAAAGTTTATCCATACCCCTGGACAGTTCGCCATGCTCTCACTGGCAGGAAAAGGCGAGATCCCTATTGGAATCGCATCTTCCCCCACAGAGGAAGGATACCTCATGTTCACGGTCAACAAGGCCGGAGTGGTGACCACGGCCCTGCACCAGATGTCTACCGGTGCCAGGATCGGGGTGCGAGGCCCTCTTGGAAACGGATTCCCCATTGACACGGAACTAAAAGGAAAAAACATAGTAATCATTGCAGGCGGTTTTGCCTTTACCACGCTCAGGGCCACCCTGATCTACATACTTGCCAATCGGGCTGATTACGGGAAGGTTACCGTGATTTACGGAGCGCGTACGCCAGGCATGCTTCTCTACAGAGATGAATTCAAGGAGTGGGAAAAACGGGAAGATGTGGATGTGCACGTTACTATTGACCAGGAGGCTCCGGGCTGGACCGGGCTGGTCGGTTTTGTGCCCACTGTTGCAGGCGAAGTGGGGCCATCCCCTGAAAACTCGGCAGCCCTTATCTGCGGGCCGCCGATCATGATTCGATTCACCATGCCGCCTTTGGAAAAGATCGGCTGGACCGACGACCAAGTCTATTTATCCCTTGAAAACCGCATGAAATGCGGACTCGGAGTCTGCGGTCACTGCAACGTAGGCCCGGTCTATCCATGCAAAGACGGCCCGGTCTTCACCAGGACCCAGGTGAAAAGCCTTCCGTTGGAATATTAGTACCTTACTCCTGAAACCCTGTCAAAAAAAACAAGAAATTTTTTGGCGCACCCCGCTGACATAAGCTGAAAGCGAGGTGACACGGATTTACTGGACAAAGCAATTTTTAAAAATTTGGG
>JAYEGR010000044.1:0-4562 GCA_034659175.1 Thermodesulfobacteriota bacterium
TTTGACATCCCCGAAATCCTCACCGTAGCCCTGCTACGCTTGCGGTTTCGTGAATATCAAACCGACTAAATCTGCAACACATTTCGGATCGGAATTACCCAAGTTATTTCTTTCCAGACCCTTAAGTCTAACGTCCTACTCGATAAAGTTCCAGAGCGGCACGGAATTTTGGGGAGCCAGGATATTTCAGTTTGACTGCCTCGTCATAGTGGACGATAGCAATGTCAAATTGTTTGACGGCATAGTGTGCCATAGCTTTATTGTAGTGGGCTAACGCATGTTTTGGGGATATAGCAAGCGCCCTCCTGTATTGTTCAATGGCTTTGCGATGCATCCCCTTTAAGTAGTAAGTAAATCCCAAGTCGTTCCACACCTCTGCATCGTCAGGCCGAATTGCCAGGGCTGCTTTGAACATGGCAATGGAATCATCGAATAAACCGTCCATTCCGTATATCATGCCTAACGCTATGTGAACTTCAAAAAAAGAAGGGTTTATTGCGATTGCCTTTTTGAAATGTTCAACTGCTTTATTTTTCTGCCGAGTTTTAAGGAGTAACCCATAATTGTAGTGTGTTGCATATAGTTCCGGGTTGATCTTTAGCGCAATTTCATAAGCTTCTATGGCTTCCTGGACTTTACCCTGTTTGTTATAGCAAATTCCAAGATTTTCATATGGACGAGCATCATTCGGTGAGAGAGCTCTGGCGGTTTCAAAATGTTCAATAGCCTTCTTCAATTGCCCTAAATTCTTATAGGCTAGGCCGAGACCATAATGGGCTTTCATATTCTCGGGATTGATATTTTGCGCAGTTGAGAATTGCTCAAGAGCAATTTTATACTGTTTTTTTAAAAAGTAGTGATTTCCTAAAAATATGTAGATGGAGTCGGTACCAGGAATCAACTCCAAGGACTTTTGATATGCTTCAACTGCATTGTCATGCTGCCCTTTCTGTTGACAGGCTATTCCTAACCCTTGATACGCTGCACCGAAGTTGGGATCATTCTTGATCGCCTTTTTATAAGCTGCGATCGCCTTGTCCCACTCAGACGAATCAAGATACCCGCGACCACATCGGTCGTAATCCCAGGCACTGGTATAGCTCCTGGGATCTTTCTTGTACGCATCTAAACGTTCTTTGCATTCCCAGCAAAGATCATCTGACTTCGCATCGTGTTCCGCCAGTGAATGCGGATATGATCGAGCGCAATATGGTGTATTGCACCTGGGTATACCAAACGTGGAATTCACACTGGAAAGGGCCTGCTTAAGGAGGCGTTTAACAAGTCGAGGTCTGTTCGGTTTTTCTCTATTTAACTCGGCAGTATATTGGTAATACGAAATGACTCCGTAACTTCCTGCAGTACTCCCGAAAAGGAAGTTGCAATTTTCACAGTAGAGATCCTTTGATGTCACTCCAATATAGCTTTTAACGGTCTCGCTTCTGTCAAAAGGGAAAGCATCACGAAGTTTTACCACAAGCGGAGTTACGCGGTATTGCCCTAGATTATATAATCGTTCCAATTCTCTCTCAAATTGCCGACACGCCAATTCACCTTCCTTCTTACCCATTTTTTCAAGGTATGCTATGATAAAACGATGCTGATGTAATGGTAATTGTAGTCTTTCGATGGTCATTCCTGTTTCTGATACCAGCATATCGTACTGCAACGGAGTCAGCTCTTTTGTAATGTTAGTGAAAATCTCGGAGGTGTATTGATCCGACCATTTTCTGTCAAAATCCCCCAGTTCTATCGCTCTTTCGGCAATAGAAACCGCGATCCCCATCTTGTCCTGCAATACAGCTTTTAATTCAGACAGCACCTGTTTATTAGGATTACCTGTTGGAATGAGAAGGATTTCAATATCCTTTTTGCATTCTATTTTTGATTGAAGTGTCGGAAGGTCGATTTGCATGTCAACTAATAAGGTCCGGGCTTCTTGAAATACTCCCCAGTCCTCGGATAACTCATAAATATAACGAAGTTTTTGAATAGCCGGGCCTTTGCGATCATGCTTAAGCAGCAATTTGGCAAACCTTAGCTGATTATCAAGATTTGCTGCATCGGCCTGAAGTGCTTTCTCATAAAGTTGCAGAGCCTTTTTTTCGTTACCTTCTTTTTCATACAACCTGGCTAGACGAAAAACATTGTCAACACTGCGTCTTATGTCAACTATGTCATTGGCGAGAATTTCTTCAACCTCTTTTTCCAATTTGTCCTTGGTAAGCTTTTCGTCGATAATCTCTATGTCGCCGGTTCGTTTCTCGGACACATCGGGTATGTGGAACGAATTCGAATCAACCCGGAATCTTATTATGCTCCAGCGTTTTTTTTCTTTGAGAATTACAACAGTAATTGTTGCTGTTCCGTTTTCGAAATCCGCCTTGGCACTATAATCGCCACTGATGACTTTGAGGCCGGTTGATGCCTTAGAAACGATCACCTTTCCTTGCGATCCTTTGTACTCTTTTAATGGGCCTAATTTTTTGAACAGGAAAAAAAGTTGTCCAAGACTGTCACGAGGTGTTATTTTGAAAAATTCCGGGTGAGAATAGCTCGTCAACTTGGCCATGTCCCACTTCTTGACTATTTCCGGTAAGACTTTGTTTACATAGGACTCAGCCTGTTTTTCGTGCACTGCTAAGTTCACAGGTAAAGTAAACCCGAAGGATCCGGCTGGAAGGCATAAAACCAGGAATACGAACAATATAACGGCCGGTTTAGTTCTGCGCATTATCATCTCGATCACTCAAATTGTGGTTGAACCAGGTGTGAATTCATCAAACAAACGTAAATATTCGGCAACACTCCACAGGAAGGCGATCAGGCTGCCCAGCATACCCAAGTATAGCTGATCAGCCTGCTCACCTCCCTGTGAAGCGCCCCGCAGGAAGTGCCCTTGGGGTGCGTTGCCAAACATTTACAGCTTGGTAGTTTTAGCTATTTCCCGGCATCAAGCCGAATATTTACAAACAAACAGATCAATAAGTCAGGGATGGCAACGGAATAACTTCCCTATCTAGTCGCTCAGATTTGGGTTAGATTTGGTCGATCTGATTGAGCAAAGCCACAGGCATAGATGGGAAAGTTATTTCATAACCATCTCTTACCAGCTTTTACAGTAAAGAGGAAGCGTTGTAAGGTTAACTTTATTTGCGATCACACTTTTTTTTTGCCATAATAATGAAAATATAGAAGAGTGTCTTTGTGATACCCTCATTGTTTATAACCGTTCCAAGGGGGTCCCCCTATTTAACAAATTCCTCAATATGTAATCGTTTACAGGGCAAGCGGTTTGCGATACGGCAAGGCTTTTTCCGCCCAGTGATCGGTTACGAGCGTTTTTTACGGAACCGACAATTTTAGAAACAGGAGAGAGCAATGGAATGGTTTTATGCTACTACAAAAGACCCGATTGGCCCAATAAGTGAAGAAGAGTTTCAGAATCTTGTAAAGCAGGGAAAGATAACTCCCGGGACTCTTGTATGGAATTCTACCATGACGGACTGGAAGCATTACAGCGATGTTTTTGGCAGTAGCGCGGAAAAGACAGCGGGAACGACTCCGCCCACCGATGCCTCGGGTGGAACACCATGTTCCGAGTGCGGCAGGATATTTTCACGGGATGAGATGATTCGTTTCGGTGAATCATGGGTATGCGCCGCATGTAAGCCCGTATTTGTCCAAAAGCTTAAGGAGGGCGTAAATGTAGCCGGGGACTGGGTATATGGTGGGTTCTGGGTCCGCTTCGGGGCAAAGATTATCGATGGTATCATTATAGGCGTAATACAAGGAATATTAAATTTTGGTGTAGGCATGGTAGCGGGAATATCTTCCACCCCGACAAACCCGGAAGGTATGACTGCTTTTTTTGTGGTTTTCTACATTGTTAATATTGGTGTAGCCGTCGCCTATACAACCTGGTTTCTGGGCAAATACGCGGCAACTCCGGGAAAGATGGCGCTGGGGCTTAAGGTGATCACGGCAGATGGTGGCAAGGTGAGTTACTTAAAGGCGTTTGGACGTTATTTTGCCGAAATCGTGAGCGGAATTATTTTGTGCATAGGTTACATTATGGCTGCCTTTGATGATGAAAAGCGGACGCTTCACGACAGGATCTGCAATACCAGGGTAGTCAAGAAATAAGGGGTAATCGTTCACAGGCCCTCCATCTGATCACGCCCATATGGAGCGCCTGAGAACGATTACAGTTTTAAGGAGTCTGCAAAATATGGGCCCCTTCTGAACTGGTTACAGTAAAGGAGAACATGCCTTGATCAGATGCACTGCATGTCTTGCGCCTCTTCGCCGGGAAATTTTTAACACCCCCGGGCTGACCTCCTGCCCCTCCTGTTCCGTTCTGATCAGGGCGGATGTCTTTCCCGCCCTGACAAAGGAACAGCCGGCAGGGACATCGGGAGAGACCCTGGTAATTGATGATGATTCCGGCTGTTTTTTTCATCCTGATAAAAAGGCCGTGACCTCGTGCGCCGTATGCGGCCGGTTTCTCTGCTCCCTTTGTGACGTGGAGTTCGATGGCCGGCATCTCTGTGTATCATGCA
>JAYEGR010000044.1:4662-9422 GCA_034659175.1 Thermodesulfobacteriota bacterium
GATGATGATTCCGGCTGTTTTTTTCATCCTGATAAAAAGGCCGTGACCTCGTGCGCCGTATGCGGCCGGTTTCTCTGCTCCCTTTGTGACGTGGAGTTCGATGGCCGGCATCTCTGTGTATCATGCATTGAAACCGGCCAAAAAAAGCACAAGATCAAAAATCTGGAGAATCATCGAATACTTTATGACACAATTGTTCTGGCGCTGGCCATTATTCCGATGCTGTTTATCTGGCCTTCAATTCTGACGGCTCCGGCTGCCCTGTTCATGGCCATTTATTACTGGAACGCCCCAACAAGCATTATTTCGCGTACCAAGATCCGCCTGGTTGCAGCCATTATTCTGGCCGGCCTGCAGATAGTGGCCTGGTCTGTTTTCTTTTACTATCTTGCAACCCGGTGATCGGTTATAAAATGACGAAACAGGAAAAAATATACACCAGGCTGCCCGGCAGACAGAGGGGACTCATCATTGGTGTCAATACGCTCCGGCAGGGGCCCGATCACCTTCTGGCCATTGATTCCAAACGTTTTTCCGAGGACTACAAGAGGTTTTACTACAACGACATCCAGGCAATAATCACCAGGCAAACAAGCCACGGTAAGATTTATAATCTGATTCTGGGGGCATTCTGCGCCTGTTTTGTCCTTCTTGCTTTGGTTTTCCAAGGTGGATGGGCTCTATTCTTTATGATAATAACCGGCGCATTTTTCCTGGCCCTTCTCGTTAATTGGATTTCAGGGCCTACATGCGTAAGCCATATCCAGACAGCGGTGCAGTTTGAGAGGCTTCCTTCGCTTAACCGCCTGAAAAATGCGAACAAGACTATAAAAATTTTAAGGCCGCTTCTTGAAAATGCCCAGGGCATCCTGACACCGGAGGCATTGGAAACATATTTTTATAAAAATACCACGGAGAAATTCGTGACGCCACAGGAGCGTGAGGCATCATTCGGCAGAAAGCATGAGCAGGGGAACTTCCATAAAGCGCTCTCCATCCTGTTGTTTGCCTATGGTTCCATTACCGGCATAAACATGTTTGCCAACCATCTTGTAACCAGCCTGCTAATGTCCGTCATCGGCATGGCAACACTGGCGGTAATGATCATTGCGCTGGTCAGGCAGCATAAAAGCGACATCTATAATGCACTTCAATTGACAACATGGGCCACACTTTTGTTCATGGTTATAGAAATAGTATCAAGTTATGTGATTGCCGTGGTTGCTATCTTAAAAAATCCTGCAATCGCAAACAATCAGTGGGAGATGGCCAAAGCAATCTCCGAGATGTCACCATTCGACTCATCCTGGCACTTGGGGATTTATATTTTTTCCATTTGCATCTCATTTCTTTTAGGCACTGCCGGGCTTATCCTGGTCAGGCGCTTTCAGCAGGAATACTCTCAATTGAGCGCCGCTCCCCCAGCTTTTCCCGATGCTCTCCAGACCTGAAGGAGTGACCTGACTGATGGAAAATCTTGCCCGTCAACGATGCTTTAATCACAAAACTCGCGAGGCCGTGGCCCGGTGTCCGGAATGCGGCCGTTTTTTTTGCAGGGAATGCATCACGGAACACGAAGATCGTGTCCTTTGCGCCTCGTGCCTGGAAAAACAGCATGACTTCCGACCAATTCGCACTATTCGTTTCAGCGGGATTGTACGAATTGCCCAATTCCTGTCAGGCGGCATACTCCTGTGGTTCTTCTTTTACTACCTGGGCCAGGTACTGCTCTCCCTGCCCGATTCATTTCACGAAGGGACGTTGTGGAAAGGAATACTGTAAGCGGAAAATGAACAGCGGGAAACGGCATCAAGGTAAGGGGGCGATCGAGATCCTGGAAGAGGCGGTCCATGCCCTGCGTATTGCGCCTGCGGGAATCCTGGCATGTTACTATGTTGGGAGCCTCCCTTTTATCCTCGCATTGCTCTACTTCTGGGCGGATATGAGCCGCAGCGGCCTTGCGGAAGCCCATTGCCCTGCCGCATCAATGGGTCTTGCCGTTCTCTTTATATGGATGAAATGGTGGCACGCGGTCTTTGCTCAAAAGGTCAAGGCCTGGATATGCCGTGAAAAAGCATCACGCTATCCCTTTCGCCGAACAGTCCGTCTTATCGCCTCACAGACCTTTATCCAGGCTTCCGGCCTGGTTGTGCTGCCTCTCTCCGCCCTGTTTGCCATTCCTTTTGGCTGGTGTTACGCTTTTTATCAGAATATCTCCGTATTGGATGATTTAGAAGATGATAACGCAAGGGGCTTGATCAACAGGTCATGGAAGCAGGCAAAGCTCTGGCCCGGACAAAATCATATTCTGCTGACCGTATTTTCCCTCCTCGGCTTTATAGTTTTCATTAATATTGCCATGACCATTTTCCTGATCCCCCAGATGCTGAATAAGTTGTTAGGCATTGAGACCATGTTCGCAATGAGCGGTCTTTGGATCTTAAATACGACCTTTTTTGCCGCAACATGTTCCATTACCTATCTGTGCATGGACCCGCTCGTAAAGACCGTGTATGTATTACGATGCTTTTACGGCGCATCCCTTCAATCCGGGGAGGACATAAAGATAGAACTGAAAAGTCTTATGCCGCACGCAAAGACGCTTGCCGCGATTCTGGTTCCTGTAATTCTTGTATGCTCTTCAGTGCCCCTGATGGCGGTTGAGCCTGCTGATGCGCCGGCAATGCACCGGGCTTTTGATAACAGCGCAGTAACCAATTACAAGGTTAAAGGCAGCCGGACAACGGTTATTCTCCAGCAAACAGTATCAGCGGATGAGTTGAACCGGTCCATAGAAGAGGTGTTGAACAGGCGGGAATTTGCCTGGCGCATGCCCCGTGAAAAACTGCAAAAGGATAAACATGACAAGAGCGGACCGCTGGCGTGGTTGATGGACTGGATTATACACATGTTAAAAAACCTTGCCGAGACTATCGGAGAGTGGATAGAAAAGGTCGGGAAATGGCTGGAAAAACTTCTGCCTGATCTCGACCGTGACCGCGAGTCCTCGGATTCCGGGTGGATGGATTCGGTGCGTCTCCTGCTTTTCGTGCTGTTTGCCGCACTTGTCTGCGTGCTTGGCGTTGTCTTTATACGGGCGTGGCTGCGGAAGAGAGAATCCCTTGTCGCGGTTGCCGTAAAACCTGTCCCTGCCTCACCGGACCTGACGGATGAAGATGTCAGCGCTCTTGATCTTCCGGTAAATCGCTGGCTTGCCGTTGCGGATGATTTGATGAAAAATGGATCATTGCGGCTTGCCCTGCGGGCGCTTTACCTGGCCACACTGGCACATTTGTCGGAACATGGATTTATTACAATCGCAAAATATAAATCCAACCGTGATTATGAACATGAACTAGCCGGGAGAGCCCATGAATACAAAGACCTTTCCGACCTTTTTTCAATAAATGTGATGGCTTTTGATATGTCCTGGTACGGCGAGCACAAGGTGAGCCCGGAAAAGCTGAAGCTGTTTGCCCAAAACCAGGAAAGGATCATGAGTTTTGTCAACCCGTAACAGGATTCTCATTTTTTCTTGTCTCTTTATCCTGGCCGCATTCCTGATCGGCACGGCCCGGTTGTTTGAGCTTCGGTTCAAATCAGGGGACGTCTATCCTCCATATTCGTCGCTCAGGGCCGACCCATTGGGATCAAAGGCCTATTTCGAGGGCCTTGCTTCTATTGAATCTCTCACTGTAAGCCGCAATTTTCGCTCCATTTCAAGGCTTGGTTCCGGCAGGGGCATAACCTTTTTCCTGCTGGGCATGCACGAGCATGACCTGAAATCGGTCCCGGAAAATTATTTCAAGGCCATTACACATTTTGTTGCCTCCGGAGGCAGGCTGGCAATCTCCTTTTTCCCTGTGAAAAAGCGATCTGCAGAGAAAAAAAATCATGAGCAACAGAAGCAAGACGCGGAAAAGGCTGAAACCGACGAGCACGCTTCAAAGACCGGGTGCAACGGTCAAACCGAATCCGATCTAAAAAAGCCACAGGACAGGTTTTCATCTCTTATCGACTACTGGGGTGTAAATTTTAATTATCGGACCAAACCCTGGGAAAGCAAACAGGCTGCACGGGCGGCCGAGGCATATGCGGATGAACTGCCGGAGTTTATCTCCTCTCATACGGCCCTTTTTTTTGATGAGCTTGGGGATGCCTGGAACCCGGTCTATTCACGCGACGGGCTTCCCGTGCTTATTGAAAGACGGTTCGGATCAGGCACGGTAGTCTTTGTTGCGGATTCCTATCTTTTCAGCAACGAGGCCCTTTTAAAGGATCGACATCCCGGACTGCTTACATGGTTGATCGGAGGAAACAGATCCATGGTCTTTGATGAATCGCACCTTGGAATACAGGAGAGCGCCGGGGTTGCCGGGCTTGCACGCAAGTATCGCCTCCAATGGTTTTTTTTCGGGCTTGTCATTGTGTCCGGGCTGTTTGTATGGAAAAATTCCGCTGTTTTTGTGCCGCCTCCTGATGATGATTCCCGGACTGCGGGCCGGGATTTGGCCTCGGAAAGGGATTACACCGCGGGCCTGGTCAGCCTGCTGCGGCGAAATATCTCTTCCAGGGATATTTTAGGAGTCTGTTTCAGGGAATGGGAGAAGTCCTCTGCAGCAGATAGAAAACGGCCGGACGAGATGATAAAGCAAGTAAAGGCAGTGATAGATACCGAATCTCAGCCTACCTCACACAAGGCTGATCCTGTCAAAGGGTATCAGGCAATTTGCGAAATTTGTAACCGTTCAGAGAGGCCT
>JAYEGR010000044.1:9522-15868 GCA_034659175.1 Thermodesulfobacteriota bacterium
GCCGGACGAGATGATAAAGCAAGTAAAGGCAGTGATAGATACCGAATCTCAGCCTACCTCACACAAGGCTGATCCTGTCAAAGGGTATCAGGCAATTTGCGAAATTTGTAACCGTTCAGAGAGGCCTCCTGCTTAGCAGATTCCTCCGTATGGGGTGCCTGTGGACGATTACCGAAATTTTGTTGGAAAGGAATAGATCATGGAAAACAAAATCGACGTTTTGAAACAGGTCCTTGTACGTGCAAAGGAGGAAGTCGCCAAGGTCATCATCGGCCAGGAGCGCGTGGTAGAAGAATCTCTTATTGCAATTTTTACCGGCAATCATGCCCTTGTCGAGGGCGTGCCCGGCGTTGCCAAGACCCTGCTTGTAAGGACGCTTGCCCATGTCCTGGGATGCGAATTTTCGCGGATCCAGTTCACACCGGACCTGATGCCGACGGATATTACGGGCACGCATATTTTTGATCTGCAGAATAGTCGGTTTACCTTGGTCAAGGGGCCGGTTTTTACTACGTTTCTGCTGGCGGACGAGATTAACCGGGCGCCGGCCAAGACCCAGTCCGCGCTGCTTCAGGCCATGCAGGAACGGATGGTCACGATCGACCGGACGACACATAATCTGAACCCGAACTTTACTGTTTTTGCAACGCAGAACCCGATTGAATACGAAGGCACATACCCACTTCCTGAAGCCCAGAAAGACAGGTTCATGCTCAAGATCAGGATGGACACGCCTGAAAAAGATGAGGAACTTACGCTGGCTTGGCGGACCCTGGGCGAGAAAGCCCCTGAGGCCGTACTCGCAGGCGGTTCGGTAAAGCCTGTGCTGACAGTGGAGTCTCTGGCAGGGTTGCGGCAGTGTTTGAACGGGATTCATGTCAGGGAGGAAATTGTCAAATATGTTGTTGAGATTGTTCGAGGGACTCGTGAACACAGGAGTATACTGGTAGGGGCCGGGCCGCGTGCGACCCAGGCCCTCCTGCTTGCCGGACGAGCTTTGGGTGCGAGCCAGGGGCGCGATTTTGTCACTCCGGACGATATCAAGTCCATGGCAAATCCCGTGCTTGAGCATCGTCTGATCCTGAGGCCCGAATATGAGATTGAAGGGTTGACCATCATGGAAGTTACCAGGGAAATCCTGCAGGATGTGGCAGTGCCGAGATGATTGTTCCCAGGTCAAAACTCATTTTCTGGACACTGATGGTGTTTCTGCCTCTGTCTACCCTGGCTGTTGTGGGGTTTTGGACCGCAGCGCTTTATGCGGGACTGGTTGCCTTACTTTTCGTGACCGCATTTTTTGATGCTGTCATGGCATTTAAGAATCTGGATGGAATCAGCGTAGAGCTTCCTGAAACGGTTCGCCTTTCAAAAGGTCGGGAAGGCGGGATCAGGCTTCGAGTGAACAATGAGAGAATGAAGGTGAGGAAGATCAGACTCGGTCTGCCGTTTCCGGGAGAGATCCGTTCACAGGAGCCGGACCTGACAGCCGAACTGCCAGGGGAAAGCCGGTCCTCATTTCTCACATGGCCGTGCACACCGTTGAAGCAGGGCCGGTTTCCGATTGACAGTTGCTATTTTGAGGTTGTTTCGCCGCTTGATTTATGGGCCGTCAGGGCAAGGCAGCCGGTGCAGTCGGAGATCCGTGTTTATCCGAATCTGTTTGCAGAGCGAAAGAGTCTGGCCGCCCTGTTTCTGCATCACGGCCTTGGGATTCACAGGCATCGGCAGATAGGCAAGGGCCGGGATTTTGAAAAATTAAGAGAATATGTCCCTGGAGACAGTTTTGAAGATATTCACTGGAAGGCCACTGCAAGGAGGAGACATCCGATCACAAAGGTCTTTCAGATCGAGCGCACCCAGCAGGTCTATATCATCCTGGACGGTTCGCGACTGAGCGGGCGGATTTCGGATTCCCCGGCTGAGAGTCCGGGAAGAACGGACAACGTTCCGGGGGCGTTATCAACAATCATGGACAGGTTTGTCACCGCCTCATTGATTATGGGACTGGCAGCAGAGCAGCAGGGAGATCAGTTCGGACTTCTGACCTTTAGTGACAGGGTACGGGGATTTGTCAGGGCAAAAGGCGGAAGGCATTATTTCAACGCCTGCCGGGAAATGCTATACACGCTTGAGCCCCAGGCCGTAACACCTGACTTTGCCGAGCTGTTTTCATATATCGGTCTTAAGATAAGGCAAAGGGCCATGCTGATTTTTCTCACAAACCTGGATGATCCTGTATTGGCAGAGAGTTTTGTTAAAAACATCGATCTTATATCAAGGCGGCATCTGGTTCTGGTCGCCATGTTAAAGCCGGCAGGCGCCAGGCCGCTTTTTTCTTCTCAATCAGTGGAATCAGTCAATGACTTATATATGGATCTGGGCGGGCATATAATCCGGGAGACTCTCCGCGAGATTAAAAAGGTGTTAAAACGGCGCGGGGTCGGTTTTGCGCTGCTGGACAATGAAAATATGAGTACCGAACTTGTAACCCGGTATCTCAATATTAAGCAGAGGCAGCTTCTGTGATGTTTTTTTCAGATAAACCGGGAGGTGTCGGAGGGATGAGCAATAAGACAATAGCAACAGATTCAGGTTCACAGATAATTATCTATCAGGCAGAAGATGGGAATATTAAGATTGATGTCAGGCTTGAGAATGAAACTGTCTGGTTGACCCAAAAATTGATGGCTGAATTGTTTCAAGTGGGTGTGAATACAATTAATTACCACATTAAAGAGATTTTTAATGTGGATGAGCTTACCCCTGAGGCAACTATTCGAAAATTTCGAATAGTTCAAAAAGAGGGTAGCAGGGAGGTTGCGCGGCATGTCGATTTTTATAATCTCGATATGATCATTTCCGTCGGCTATCGCATAAAATCTCACGTCGCTACCCGCTTCCGCCAATGGGCGACCCGGCAACTCAGAGAATACATTGTCAAAGGCTTTGTGCTGGATGATGAGAGGCTGAAAAACCCTGACCAGCCTTTCGATTATTTTGACGAACTTCTGCGCCGAATTCAGGATATTCGTACTTCGGAAAAGCGGTTCTATCAGAAAATCACCGATATTTACGCCACCAGTGTGGATTATGATCCCACACAGCAAATCAGTATTGATTTTTTCAAGACCGTACAAAACAAACTTCATTGGGCAATCACCGGAAAAATCGCAGCCGAGATTATTTGTCAGCGGACGGACAGCGAAAAACCCAACATGGGCTTGACCAACTGGCGCGGCGCAAAGATACGCAAACAGGATGTCACCATTGCCAAAAACTATTTGGAGGAGGAAGAGTTGCGGGCGTTGAATAATCTGGTCGAGCAGTATCTGATTTTTGCCGAAGGCCAGGCAATGCGGCGGATTCTCATGTATATGAAAGACTGGATTAATAAACTGGACGGTTTTTTTAAGGTTAAACGATCGGAATATCCTCAACCATGCTGGAAAAATCTCCCATCAAATGGCAAAGAAACCGGCGGAAAAGGAGTATGACAGGTTTCGTCAAGCCCGTTTACGGGTGGAAGCACGGCAGGCAGATGAGAAGGATTTTGAATGCCTGGCGAGAAAAATTGAAAGTAACGGCAAGGGACGGAGGCAATGAAGCCGTACCCGAAATATAAGGACTCCGGGGTTGAGCCCGGCAGGGTGCATTCCATGCACGATTACAAAATTCGTGGGTGGCGAATGGTTGGCTTGAATCAATGACATGGGAATTTGCTGAAATTGAAATGGTGCGTAAAACGCACCCTACATTGTTAAATGGAGTACAGGGTCAGTAAGACGGGTCACTTTATTCGCTCAACACTCATATCTCATATCCTGAAATGGCCGAAATTAAAACCAACCCACATTTTTTTTACACTTGGTGAACGTTTACGTGATTATTGACCTGAAAAAATTTATTGTCACGGAAAGGCGGTACTGGTCCGAACTGGAGCTTATTCTCGATAAATTGGAAAGGGACCCGGAACAGAAGGCCGACCTGGAGGGGGTCAAGAGATTCCATTACCTTTATCAGCGCACCTCGGCTGATCTTGGTAAAATCATGACATTTTCATCGGAACCCGAGATCCGCCGATATCTTGAATCTCTGGTCGGGAGGGCCTACGGCGAGATCCACGAGACACGTGAAAGGGCCCACCGCCTTGCTCCGGCGCGCTGGTTTTTTCATACCTTTCCGCAGACATTTCGCAGGCATGTCAGGGCATTTTACCTGGTCCTTGTTATTACACTGGCAGGATGCGCTTTTGGCGGTCTTGCAATAAGCCTTGACCCCGAGTCCAAGGAAGATCTCATGCCTTTTCCGCAACTTCAGGTGGATCCTGAAAAACGGGTGGCCCGGGAAGAGAGCGTTGATCAAGACCGCCTGCAGGGGGGAAAGGCCTCGTTTTCGTCATACCTGATGACGCATAATACAAAGGTGTCTATTTTCGCCCTGGCTCTGGGCATGACCTGGGGGATTGGAACAGCGATTCTTTTATTCTCCAATGGTGTGATGCTGGGGGCGGTTGCCCTTGATTACATCCTGGCAGGGCAGGCCGGGTTTCTTGCCGGCTGGTTGCTGCCGCACGGCGTAGTGGAAATCCCGGCCATCCTGCTTGCCGGCCAGGCAGGTATGGCGCTTGCCGGAGCCCTGATCGGATGGGGCGGGTCCGTCCCCTTAAAGAATCGGCTCAGGGAAATATCAGGTGATCTGGTCACACTGATCTCAGGCGTGGCGATCATGCTGGTCTGGGCCGGTTTCATTGAGGCCTTTTTTTCCCAATATCATGAACCGGTCATCCCATACGAGGTCAAGATCGGGTTCGGGATAGTGGAACTGATCCTGCTGACCCTGTTCCTCTGGAAATCAGGCGCAAGCGATAACAGGATGGCAAAAGCCGTGGGATCGCAAACCACTTGAACCGCAGAGGTCACCGGGAATGTCGAATATTGATTTCCGCCGCAAAAGGCACGGAAATAACTACAAAGGTATTATGAACCATGGAAAGACCAATATCCTGACTATCAGGACGCCTGAGGGGATACTCTTTTCCCTGCGGCTTTCAGGGCCGATCAGCCGGTTTCCGGCATGGATTGTCGACCTTGCCGTGATTGCCGCCATCTCCGGCATAGTCCGTTCTCTGCTCGGGATACTTGGATTTGTAAGCGTGGATTTTGCCATGGCAGCCTCCATATTGGCCTATTTTGTCGTTTCAATAGGTTACGGTATTGTAATGGAATGGCACTGGCGCGGCCAGACACTTGGAAAACGTTTGTTCAATTTGAGGGTAATGGATGCACAGGGGCTGCGTCTCAGGTTCAGCCAGATAGTGATCCGCAACCTGCTCAGGTTTGTGGACAGCCTGCCGGCATTCTACCTTGTCGGAGGGCTTGCGTGCCTTATCAACCGGAAGGCCCAGAGGCTCGGGGATGTGGCTGCCAACACGATCGTTATATGGAACCCCACGATTCCGGAGCCTGACCTGGATCAAATCCTGACAGACAAATACAATTCATTCCGTGAATATCCCCACATAGAGGCGCGGCTGCGCCAGCGGGTCTCTCCGCAGCAGGCCGGGATCGCCCTGCAGGCCCTTCTGCGCCGGGATGAGTTGGATCCTGCGGCACGGATCGAATTGTTTTCCTCTATTGCCTCCCATTTCAGGCGGATTGTGGAATTCCCGCAAGAGGCAACCAACGGAATATCCGACGAACAGTATGTGCGCAACGTGGCGGACGCCCTTTTTCGCGCACAACCAAACTTTTTACTTTAACCATACCTTAGGGTCTAATGTTGGGGGTCGAGATGCGGCATCTGTGATCGCTTACAGGGTAAGGGGATAATCGTTGTTCAGGCTGCATTGACTTCGTAGTTGCTTTGATCACCCCTTTCTTAACGAGAAACCCGTTATACGCCGAGGCAAGCTTGGGAGGTACATTAAGCATTCGTTGTCATCCTACTATCACGATTAAATAAATGTTATCCAGCTAGAATGTCTATAGCATAACCGAATATCTCTGGTCAGCTCTTGTTTAATGTGGTAGATAAAATCATTAAGTAACAACCTGCAAATGATAACTGATTCCATAGTATATGCTGGAAATACCAAGATTTTTCTGAAAACATCGATAGATGCCACGTATTCCTACACCAGGCAGAGATGATGGCAGACCAACAAGCGCGCCATAAAAGAACCGGATATAAATGGTTGATAGAAGACAATACCTTCGCCAAAATTAAAAATTTATTTTTTTGACTTAACAGCACACAATATATAGTACCTACAGCTTGCTTCTGCACACAATATGCTGTGTGTCTTTGATGCAAAAAATACTAAAATGGAAATTGGCGAAGGTATTGA
>JAYEGR010000045.1:0-23404 GCA_034659175.1 Thermodesulfobacteriota bacterium
ACACCTCATTTTCATGGTGAGATTGCTGCCGCTGCTATAAAAGCGGGCAAGAGCCTTAACCAATGGGTGGCTGACACTCTTGATCAGTCAGTACATACGACATAAAACGTGATATAATCCGGCATCCGACAATTCAGTGCACTTGTTACGTTGCTCGCCCCCAGACTCAAAAAATTTCAAGTTCCGTGGCATAGAAAATCTGTTAATGCAGATAGACCGTTCCGTTCCGAGCGCACCCCTATAGAGAAAACGGAACAGAACGAATTATTTAAGGCTGGTTAGAAAAAAAATGGACTGAGCCTGTCCATTAGTTCATTATCGGTAAGATCGTCTGGATCTATCCCATAAGGCAAGTAGATAGAATGAACCAGCCCCTGCACTTGATTCTTCAGCTTTCTCTCTATTTGTTTGGTTGCCTGCATCCCAGCATGATCACCATCCAACATAAGCACTACATTTTTTGCATTGCTCAGCATTTTACATTGAGTGTACGACAGATGGATTCCCATGAGAGCAATGGCAGTGTAAGGGGTCACAGTGTAAGGGGTCAAGTCTGCTGTTGACTGTTGTTTTGCTGGTCAACAGTCAACAGCAGACTTTGACCCCCTCATGACCCCCTCAATCTCTTCATCAAGTCCACACCAGGGGACCGAAACCGCTATTTTGGCGTCATGGCCGCGGGATTTTTCTATGCAGGAACAAAAAAAGACTATTCCGTAATCGTTCACAGTTCACAGGCACCCCATCCGGAGTCTCGCAGGCTCGCTTACCTGCACGCGCCCAAAGGAAGTGCCCTTGGGGTGCGATTAGTCTGGTTCACATAGGTTTACTATAACAGCGTAGCTGTGTCATCGCCAGCCTGCTGGAGTTTATGCCCTTCCAGGGTAGGGTGTACATATGGGGCGCCTGAGAACGATTACATTCTTATGGAGTCTGCAAAATATGGGGCCCCTCTGAACGGTTACGTTACGGCTATTCCGTAATCAGACCTTTTCCCATTGCAAAAGTTGTCAATGCCGAGGCATTGTGGAGGTCCAACTTCTTCATGAGGTTGGACCTGTGTTTTTCTACTGTTTTTACGCTGATATAAAGGTAGCCGGCAATCTCTTTGTTCTTATAACCCTCGGCAATCAGTTTGAGGACCTGTCGCTCCCTTTTGGTCAAGCTCTCCCATGATGACTCGGCCTTTACAGGTTTTCTCCCTCCCAGGTACCCTGCAACCAGCTTTTCTGAAATTCCAGGGCTGATATAAGGCTTGCCGCCCAGAACGCTTTCTATGGCCAGTGTCAGTTCCGCGTGGGTTGCGTCCTTCAGAAGATATCCATCTGCACCTGCCTTCAACGATGCGAAGACATATTCCTCAGCCTTGTGAACCGTCAAAACCAGTACCTTTGTATCGGGACTCTGTTTTTTGATTTCTCTGATTGCATCCAGACCATCCATCTTCGGCATGGAAAGATCCATCAACACAAGGTCGGGCTTGAATTTTTGTATAGATCGCACGGCATCGCGGCCGTCTTTTGCCTCCCCGGCAACATCAAAATCAGGATTCGAAGAGAGCAACGATCGCAGCCCTTCCCTGAGTATTGTGTGGTCTTCCGCTATTACAATGCGATATGGTTTTTTCACGGCGCTACGGTTCGTCCAAAAATGTGAAGTTGTTTTTGAGCGAACTCTATACTTGAGTTTTCGAAAAAATATACACTATCCCGCTCCAAAACATACATTCTATACCGTATTTACAATTCCGAAACAAGCTTGTAAACAGACTATAGAGATTTTACATAACCACGGCTATCAGGTAACTCAGGATGTTGAAGACACTAATCGTTGATGACAGCGCAACTTTTCTCAAGACCTTCAGGGGGGCACTGTGTGAGCGATTTCCCTTTATGGTTATCGAGGAAGCTACGGATGCAACAAAGGCCTGGCAAAAAATCAATATTTTTTTGCCTGATGTGATCTTTATGGACATACGATTGCCCGGCCAAAGCGGTCTTGAGCTTACCAAAAGAATCAAGGCAAGTCATCCTGAAATATCCATTATCATTCTTACAGCTTATGATTTGCGGGAATATAGGGAGGCGGCTTACGATGGCGGGGCCGATGCCTTTATCCCAAAGAGTTCACTGAACCTGGCAGATATAGCCGCGGTGATCAAATCCGTTTTTTCGGACAAGGGATGCTACGACCTTCATGCCGAACCAGTCTCCAATGGGGTATCTCATTTCATGAAATAAGGGATTCACTCTATTTACTTTTTCCACGCACTATTTAATTTAAAACAATGTAATCATTAGTTGCTCAACCAATCAACAATCTGACGATTTCCGGGACGAAGTTCATCACGGACATCAAAAAGGAGTAAACAAAAAATGACTGAGAAACTGCAGGTGTACAAATGTGAAGTATGCGGAAACATTGTGGAGATGCTCCATGAAGGCAAAGGTGAGCTTGTCTGTTGCAACAAGCCGATGAAGCTTATTGTTGAAAATACGGTGGATGCGGCTAGGGAAAAACATGTGCCGGTGGTGGAAAAAACCGATACGGGTGTCAAGGTAACGGTCGGAAGCGTTGCCCATCCTATGGAAGAAAAGCACTATATTGAGTGGATCGAAGTGATCGCTGATGGAAAGGCATACCGCCGGTTCTTAAAGCCTGGTGAAGCGCCCGAAGCTGTGTTCAGTATTGAAGCAGGTGAAGTCACAGCCCGCGAGTATTGCAGTCTGCACGGTTTGTGGAAAGCGTAATGGCTGCGCCTAATCCTAAAAAAACCATTCAAGAACAGGAGGAAAAAATGAACAAGAAGTGCTTTCAAACGGCGTTGGTTTTTTTGATGATATTTTTTACCGCGGCCTATGCGGCAGCCCATTGTGAGATTCCATGCGGGATCTACGATGATGAAATGAGAGTCAAAATGATCGCAGAGCATATCACAACTATTGAGAAGTCAATGAACCAGATCGTGATGCAGGGCCGGAAACCCGGGGACTGCAATCAGCGCATGCGATGGGTGATGAACAAGGAGGACCATGCGAATGAACTCCAGCACATCGTCAGCCAGTATTTCATGACTCAACGAATCAAGCTTGACACAGGGAACTATTCGCAAAAATTAAACGTGCTTCACAAAATGCTCGTTTATACCATGAAGTGCAAGCAGACCACGGATCTTTCCCACATCAGTACGCTGCGGTCGCTTCTAAAGGAATTCCAAGACCTCTATTTCGACCATAGTCACAAGTAGGACTATGAAGTCAGCCGGAGATCTTTTGAACGGATGCCGGTCGTTGTCAGCCGTTAGCTATCAGATAAATATTCGACAGCACTCCACAGGAAGGCGATCAGGCTGCCCAGCATACCTAAGTATAGCTGATCAGCCTGCTCACCTCCCCGTGAAGCGCTGTCAAACATTTACAATCTGGTGGTTATAGCTATTTTTCGGCATCAAGCCGAATAGTTACGCTATTAGGTAAAAATTTTATATAAAAACGGACTGTTAAGCGAAAAGCTAACGGCTGACAGCCCTCGCAATGATGCCTTGGAATCATACGCCTTCCTATCAATTTGAAACAGGAGAGAGAAAATGCTGCAAATCGATGACTTGCAGGTCAAACTTGGCGACAAGGAGATCCTGAAACATATCGATCTGGAGATTCCCCCGGGTGAGACCCATATCTTGTTTGGCCCGAACGGGTCGGGCAAGACGTCTTTACTCATGACGATTATGGGCTACCCTCAGTATAGGGTGACAGGTGGAAAGATTTTTTTCAAAGGAGAAGACATCACACACATGCCTGTTGATGGGCGGGCACAGCTTGGCATAGGTATGTCTTATCAGCGCCCACCTACAATCAATGGAGTAAAGACAAGGCAGATGGTCCAAATTTGCTCCAAAGGGAATGTTGATGCAGAGGCCCTTGCGGAAAAGCTGAATTTTTCCGAGTTCCTGGAGCGCGACATCAACGCAGGCTTTTCCGGCGGAGAGATCAAACGTTCGGAACTGTTGCAGTTGATGGCGCAGGGTCCGGACCTGTTGCTCTTTGATGAGCCGGAATCGGGTGTCGACTTAGAGAATATTTCTCTCATAGGAAACACGATCAGTCAATTGCTTCAACGAGACTTTAAGGTAAATTCCAAGAAGACTCAGAAGAATCTGCGCAAAGAACGAACCAGGATGGGCCTGATCATTACGCACACAGGGTTCATTCTCGATTACGTTACAGCAGACAAAGGACAGGTTCTCTATGAGGGGGTGCTGACTTGCACGACTCACCCCCGTGAAATCTTCACGTGTATCAGCAAAGTCGGATATGAGGAGTGTGTGAAATGCGCGATTTAGATGGAAACGCCCTGCAGGCAAAAGGGAAAAAGGCAAAGCTCGGTCGAGACATTGATCTTGATGCGTATGGGTCGGAATCGGTTTCCCATGATTATGTGGAGGATCTGGATGCTTTATCCGAGGGCGACAAAAAGCGGATGATCCTGGCGGGCGTAGATGCCGGCGAAATGGATAGGTCAGGCACCTACGTGCAGAAAGATACCGCGGTGATCCACGCCCATTCCAGCCAGGAAGGTCTGGAGGTAATACCGATCAGAGAGGCATTAAAACAATATGACTGGGTTAAGGATTACTACTGGAACCTGGTGGCAGTGGACACGGATAAGTATACTGCACGGGCCCAGCTTGACCTGCACGATGGCTATGTCATCAGGGCGCTTGCCGGCAGCAAGGTCATTTATCCTGTCCAGGCGTGTATGTATTTGGAAAAGGAGGGTCTGAGTCAGAACGTCCATAACATTATCGTTGCTGAAGAAGGATCGGAGCTTCATATTATCACGGGTTGTGCAACGGCTCCCCATCTACAGCGAGGACTCCACATAGGGGTATCCGAATTTTATGTAAAGAAAAATGCAAAGCTCAGCTTTACGATGATTCACTACTGGGCCGAGGAGATGATGGTGCGGGCCAGATCAGTGGGGATAGTTGAGGAGGGTGGCCTCTTTCTCAACAATTACATCTGCATGAAGCCGGTGAAGTCTCTTCAGATGTATCCCACGACATACCTGGCCGGCAAGGGAGCTGTGGCTCGCTTTTACAGTCTCCTTGTGGGAAGCCCCGGCTCTGAGATGGATGTGGGTGGCCGCATTATCCTGAAAGAGACTGATACTCGAGCCGAGATTATATCCCGGGCCATTACCAATGGCGGAGACATTATTGCACGGGGGGATCTTATAGGTGAGGCGCCCGGCGTGAAGGCCCATCTGGAATGCCGGGGACTGATCCTCAACAAGGGGTTGATTCATGCCATACCGGAGCTGCAGGGCAGGGTGGATGGAGTGGAGATGTCGCACGAAGCAGCCGTCGGCAAGATCGCTCAGGAAGAGATTCTATATCTGATGTCTCGCGGCCTTAGTGAAGATGAGGCCACGGCTACGATTGTGCGGGGCTTTTTGAGTGTAGATATCCCGGGACTTCCAGCTCAGCTAAAGGCTGAAATCGATCGGGCAGTCGAACAGAGCGACAAGGAGATGATGTAGAACGTCCTAAGGGTTCGCTCAAAAATAAATTTACATTTTCAGGTGTTGAGGCGCCCGCATGGCAAGGCGCGAGGAGGGCGAATAGCAGGGCTGTTTAACCGACGAGCAACGCAGCCATGCGGGATGGATCGACGCATCAAAATGTGAAGTTATTTTTGAGCGAACCCTTGGTTCCGGAGGGGAGTAAATGGGAAAGGATAAGGTTGTGAAGTTTTGGCCATACCCTTTTCGGGTTGGGCAGAAGATACACATTGAAGGCGGCCCGCGTGGGGGCGACTGGGAAGTGCTTGACGTCGGCGACAGAAAGGTCAGACTTCGGTGTCCCGTGTCACAGCGCGAGTTTGAGTGGGCCAGGTTCTGCTATTTTGTCGAGGAGCAAGAGAATGTTGAGTGGCCTCGTCAAAATTAGTCATGTATTGGACAGTTGGAAAAAGCGTGGCAAGGGCCTTTATCTGCCGGTTTTGTGTGGGGCAGGGGGTATCTATAACGCTTCAAAAAAAGTACTGTTATGGAGGATTATTTATGACTACACCACAACACTGTCCTGGTTTCCAGCAGTTTCGGCACTTACAGTCTTTTGTCTGTGAATGTTCCCGCTGCGGGAAGGAAGTAGAGATCTTTTCAGATGAATTTGACAAAAAACATGTATGCAAAGGGTGCGGGAAAGAGATCGATTTTACGCAGTGCGCCCTGGAAACGGAGGCATAGAATTATGAAAAGATGGAAGACGGTTCTGTTCACAGGGATCGGCGACCAGCTACAGACCTCTGTTCCCCCACTCTACAACTTAACGACGCAACTATTCTAGAAAAGGATACCTGTGCTATGCTGAATAAAAAAATTGAAGAAGCTATTAACAGTCAGATCAACGCCGAGATATACTCTGCCTATCTCTATCTTTCCATGTCTGCCTACTTTGAATCAACCAGTCTGAGCGGTTTTGCAAGCTGGATGCGTGCGCAGGCCCAGGAAGAGATGGTACATGCCATGAAGTTTTACGATTATGTCAACGAGCGTGGCGGAAGGGTGATCCTGGGCCGGATAGATGCTCCCCCTTCGGAATGGGAATCTTCTGTTGCGGTTTTCGACGCCACGTATCAGCACGAGCAGAAGGTCACAGGCCTTATCAATGACCTTGTTGATCTTGCCATGGAAGAAAAGGACCACGCCACGAATAACTTTCTCCAATGGTTTGTGAGCGAACAGGTTGAAGAAGAGGCAAGCGCGTCGGAGGTTCTCAACAAGGCAAAACTCATAGGCGATGCGCCGGGCGGGCTGTTTATGCTTGATCGAGAGCTGGGAGCACGTCTCTTTACAATGCCGGCCGCAACGGGTCAGGGGTGATAGAGATCGTCAAATAGTTGAGTCGTCGAGTGGGGGAACAATTGAATACTGACTGTCCAGTTTTCAGGCAAGGTCTGTTTGTATACATATACAAACACCTGCTCGACCACTTCACGAATCTGATTTATGGAGCTATCATATGAAGATAAAGTCAATCGCAGTCCTAATAGTGCTGAGCATACCTTTTGTCGTAGCCGCTGCTGCCGAAAACACGGGTGCAGGAAACATAGTGCTTAAAGGTGGGCGGCTTGGAAGCGTGGCCTTTCCCCACCGGAAACACCAGGATACGCTTTTTGATTGCAAGCTTTGTCATAACCTGTTTCCAAAAGCCGCAGGCAGCATTGAACGTTTGAAGAATAAAGGCAGCCTGAAGAGAAAAGCAACCATGTATCAGTGCGTGGACTGTCACAAGAACAAGGCGGACAAGAGAGAAAAGAGCGGTCCCAGAAGTTGCAAGGGCTGCCACAAGAAGTAAAAGACCATTCCAACCTTTTTTTGGGGAGATCATGTGAACTTGGCTTGCGCAAATTCGGAAGGGCATTCAAATCGTCTGATTCACGAAAAGAGCCCCTACCTTCTCCAGCATGCCGGAAATCCCGTGAACTGGTATCCTTGGGGTGAGGATGCCTTTGCAAAGGCCGGAAAGGACAAAAAACCGATTTTCCTTTCCATCGGATATGCCACGTGCCACTGGTGCCATGTGATGGCACACGAGTCGTTCGAAGACGATGAAATTGCCGGGCTTCTGAACAGATATTATATCGCCGTCAAGGTGGACCGCGAAGAGCGGCCGGATGTGGACAAAATTTACATGTCCGTGTGCCAATCTATGACACGCCGGGGAGGATGGCCCCTTTCGATTTTCATGACACCTGAGGGCAGGCCCTTCTTTGCCGGCTCCTATTTTCCAAAGTCAAGCCGGATGGGGATGCCCGGTTTTATCGATATCCTTCAGCAGATTTCCGCCATGTGGCAAAACGACCGGGAGAGTATCGTCAAGGCGGGTGAGAATATCACGACCGCGATTCAGCCCGGGTTTATTTCGGATAGGCCGGTTGCTCCTGCGAGTATTGAAACCTTGAAAAAGGGTTATACCCAGCTTGCAGGGGCCTTTGATCCAAGTCAAGGGGGATTTGGCGCTGCACCGAAATTTCCAACACCCCATAACCTCACCTTTCTTCTGAGATGGTACAAGCGCAACCATGATTCCATGTCAATAGAAATGGTGGAAAAGACCCTGGATGCCATGCGGAAGGGGGGCATCTTTGACCAGATAGGCTTTGGTTTTCACCGCTATTCAGTGGATGAGAAATGGCTGGTTCCCCATTTTGAAAAAATGCTCTACGATCAGGCATTATTGTCCATGGCTTATACAGAGGCATATCAGGCTACCGGGAAGGTCAAATTCGCCCGAGTGGCCCGGGAAATATTTACCTATGTGCTGCGTGATATGACCGACCGTCAAGGGGGATTTTATTCCGCACAAGACGCCGACAGTGAAGGCAAGGAAGGCCTGTTCTATGTCTGGACGCCCCGTGAGGTAAAAGAACATATCGGGGAAGAGCTTGGCGACCTCTTTTGTCGATTCTACGACATTACCGATGCAGGCAATTTTGAAGAAGGTTGTAGTATTCCCCATCTGCGCATGTCGTTGGAAACCTTTGCGCTAAGAGAGGGCGTGGAGCTGAAAAAACTTGAGACAGACCTCAAAGATGCCGAAGTCAGACTCTTTGATGCCCGAAAAAAACGGGTTCATCCCCTGAAAGACGACAAGATCCTGACCTCATGGAACGGCCTTATGATCGCTGCCTTTGCAAAAGGAAGCCAGGTCTTTGGTGATCAGGCGTATGCCGACGCAGCCGGAAACGCTGCAGGATTTATCTTAAGAAACTTGAAGAGAGACGATGGAAGGCTGCTCCGCAGGTACAGACAAGGGGAAGCAGCCCATCCGGGATATCTGGATGATTATGCCTTTTTGACCTGGGGTCTGATCGAACTGTATGAGGCAACATTTAAAATTTCCTGTCTTGAGGAGGCCATTGCACTTAATGAGGCAATGATAAACATCTTTTGGGATAAGCAAGGCGGTGGACTTTATTTTACGGGAAAAGGAAACGAACCCCTGATCACGCGCAGCAAAGATATCTATGACGGGGCTCTGCCTTCAGGCAACTCGGTTGCGGCCTTAAACCTTTTGCGCCTGGGCCGGCTGACCGGGAATACGGATTTAGAAAAAAAAGCTGACCAATTGACCAGGTTTTTTGCCGCAGAGGTTGCTGAGCATCCCATGGCTTATACACAACTGTTGGCTGCCCTTGATTTCATGGTAGGCCCGAGCCTGGAGATTGTAATTGCCGGAGACCCTGCTCTTGAAACCACGCGGGCCATGATTCGTGCCGTGCGGAGAAGGTTTCTGCCCAACAAGGTTTTGCTTCTGCGCCCGGACGGGGCAGAGGGGAAAAAGCTTGCCGCTTTATCACCCTTTGTCGAGTTCATGCATTCCGTGGATCATCAACCTGCGGTTTACCTGTGCGAGCAATACAGTTGCAAAAAACCTATAACCAAGCTTAGTGACTTAGAATCAGCGCTTCACTGACTTATTAAAATCATCATCAGGCTTAGGGTGTGACGGGTAGTATAAGCGACATGGATCTTGAGCTCAAATCAGTTGCCTGAACATAAAAGGAGGGAATACGTATGAAATGCAACATCGGGACAACCGACAGGATCGTCAGAGCGGTTATAGGACTCATTGTGATTGCAGTTGGGTACTATTTGGGCAGTTGGTGGGGAGTTATCGGCCTGTTGCCAATCTTTACAGCTGCTACAGGGTGGTGTGGACCGTATGCCCTTTTTGGAATATCCACGTGCAAGATAAAGGGCTGAATGTCCGTCTCACAGTCGAGCAATTCAAAAAAGGAGGTTTACAATGAAAAAAACGGCAATAACTATTGGTGTGTTAGTCGTTACGGCTTGTTTCATGTCAGGATCTGTTGCCTTTGCGGACATGCCCGGAGCAGATCCGGAAGCGCTGTGGCATTATATCACAAAGGTTTCTCCATATAAGGAATGGTCCTTCTGGTCTGACCATCAGGGGATGCAGCCAGGCCGTGCCCCTCATGGTCCGTTACACAAGGTTTACGTAAATGACCATGCGCTGAAGTCACCAAGCCCCCCGGTACAGTATGGAGCCATAGAGGTAAAGGAAAACTACGGCAAAGCGAAAGAACTCAAGGCAATCACTGTAATGTATAAGATCAATGGATACAATCCCAACGACGGGGACTGGTTTTGGGTAAAGTACACACCCGAGGGTAAGGCCAAGCCTTTTGGCAAACCCATGGGCTGTATTGGGTGCCACGGAACCAGAGCCAACAACGACTTTATTCTGGTACACGAGTTTAAGTAAACTCCAGCGTTAATGAAAAAGCTTGACCATGGTCCCGCATGAAGTCAATCTTGTTCACTGCGTGATTATCCGAGACGTTCACAAGATACTTTTTACGAGTTCATCAACTTTTTCAGTTTTTCACCAACAGGAGGCATGTTTTGCTCGTCATACATCCGATCATTCAATTGTCGACGGTAGTGTTGACCTTGTATGTATTCTGCCTCGGGGTTCAGCGCTTTCGGTCCCTTCATCTTCATCAGAAGACGCTTTTCAGCTGGAAACGGCATGTTCTCCTGGGAAAAATTGCTATGTCGGCGATGTTGGGCGGCATGATCGGAGGCATGACCATGGTCTATTTTTACTGGAACGGATTTCTCATAACCGGGTTCCATGGCAGGACAGCCCTCGTAATGACTCCATTTATCATTTTTAGTGCCGCGTCCGGTCTATACATGAACCACAATAAAAAGAAACGAACAGCACTTCCAATAATTCATGGCCTGAGCAATTTTGTTCTTCTGATTCTCGCCTTGACCCAGGCTGTGACCGGTTGGAGAGTATATATGATGTTAGTTGTAGGACGCTGACCATTGCATTGCCCGGCTGATGCAAGACCTATTAACTGAACTTCCTGAATATTAAAAGAAAAGGAGGATAAGACCATGCACGACAAAAAAGAATTATGTGAGAAGATCAGGTCAATCTATCCCGACATAGGAGAATGCGGGATCGATCTGGATGTAGATTATGATGAGGCAAAAAAGGCGTGGATTGTAGATTCTGAAAAAGGGTGAGCAGGAGCTAAAAAACCATCTGGAGCTCCAGGAAGCCGATGAGTGTATGGAAGGCAAACAATGCGTTTCCCTTGGCCTGCAGATCGGAGAACTTAGGGCCAACATAGAGAAGCTGGGAAGTTAAGAGGAATTATCTCTGGATGGAGAGGGGCTTTTAGCCCCCTCCATCTGAATCAAAAGGAGAAATAATCATGGCTAAAAACATAAAATGGGAAACGGACGTGGCTGCGGCTCTGGCCCTGGCTCGTGTCGAGAAAAAGCCTGTGTTGCTTGATTTCTTCAACCCCGGTTGAATTGGTTGTCAACAGATGGATGCGGTCACGTATCCAAACGGTAACGTAATCCGATTTATTACTGAAAAGATGATCCCTCTGCGCGTTGCGTTTGACGCCCAGCCTTTATCTGAGGATTTTAATATCAAGTGGACGCCGGCCCTTATTACGCTTGATCCTGATGGCAACGAACACCATCGAACGGTAGGCTTTCTTGCCCCTCAGGAGTTGATTCCTTCGCTGTTGCTGGGTATAGGGAAATCTTATTTTGAAACGGATCGATTCGACGAGGCCCTTGGGAGCCTTGAGAAGTTGCTGGAAGAACACCCCGAGAGCGGATCTGCGCCGGAAGCCATATATCTACGCGGGGTGTGTCGCTACAAAAGCACGCAGAATCCCGAGCCCCTCAAGGCAGCATACGAGCAGCTCACAGCCGAATATCCATCCAGCGAGTGGACGAAACGGGCTTATCCGTATCGGCTTCTATAGGCTATATCAAAGGTGTTAAGCAAAGGAGAGTTTAGTTATGAGAAAAATGATAATCTGTTCCACAGTCGTGCTGTTTGTCTTTTCCCTCGGTATTGGATACGCGTTTGGGCTTTCAAACATTGAGATGCTGGGCAAAAAGATCTATATGGATGAGAATCTGTCCCTTAATAGTAATCAGTCCTGTAAGACCTGTCATCATCCTGCAGCCGGATTCGCCGATAAGGAGAATAAAAAAGATCCTTATAACAGCGTTGTTTCCACGGGGTCGGATGGCTTTAGCGTAGGAGGACGCAATGCACCGACAGCGGCTTACGCCGGCTTCAGTCCAGTCTTCCACTGGGACGATACCATCGGCGGTTATGTTGGTGGCATGTTCTGGGATGGCAGGGCCACCGGAGAGACGCTGCAAGATCCGCTTGCAGAGCAGGCCCAAGGCCCCCCTCTGAACCCGGTTGAAATGGCGATGCCCGACGCTGATGCTGTTGTTGCTGCTGTTGCTTCATCAAATTATGCAGGGCCGTTCATGGAAGTTTTCCCTGAAACCGATTTTAATGATGTAGGTGAAACTTATGATAATATTGCCCGTGCCATTGCCGCCTATGAAAGATCTTCAGAGATAACACGATTTAGCTCACGGTTTGATCAATTCTGGGAAGCATGTGGGATCGATGTCAACACGATTGATACCGAAACAGATCTGGACACTCTGCCTCAGGAGATTCTGAGCGAACGTGAACTGGAAGGATTGGCGCTCTTTAATGATACCCACAAGGGCAACTGTGCCGCGTGCCATCTGACTACGGATTACGTCGATGCGAATAGCGTTGTCTTTCCGCCACTTTTTACGGATTTCACCTATGACAACCTTGGGATACCCAAGAGCGATAATCCATTGATCGCCGATAATCCCGTAGATTGCGGACTGGGTGGACGGAACGACATTAAGAAGAAAGGGAAGCAACTCGGAAAGTTCAAGGTCCCGACCCTTCGGAATATAGCCAAAACCCCGCCGTACGGTCATAACGGATACTTTGCAACACTCGAAGATATTGTAAGATTTTATAATACAAGGGATGTGGTTGACTGGGATGACCCGGAGGTGCCGGAAAATGTGAACACCGAAGAGCTTGGCAATTTGGGGCTTACGCCGGATGAAGAGCGGTCAATCGTTGTCTTTATGAGATCTTTAAATGACAAACACTAATTAGACGTTAAGGGATGGGGACGAAATAATTTTCCCATCCCTAACTCAGATAAACTGGAAATTTTTAAAGGTCCTGGACTATTTTCAGTACCCCCTGGAGGGGGTATAAGTGCCTTCACGAAAATATTTTCTGCCAGAAACGCGCAGAAAATATTTTCTAAGGTACTAAGGAAATATTATGGCAAAAATTAAGATAAAAGGGATGTCCTGCAATCACTGTGTCATGGCCGTTACCAAGGCCTTGAATGAGATTGAAGGGATCAAGAATGTCAAAGTGGATCTTGCAAAGGGCGAGGCTGATTTTGATGAAGTAAAGACCCCTGACATGGACTTGTAAAAAAAGCGATCAAAAAGGTGGGCTACGAAGTTGTTTGATAAAACCACACTCAATATTCGAGGCATGACTTGCGCGGCATGCGTAGTGCGTGTAGAGCAGGGACTGAAAAATCTTGAAGGTGTGGAAAAGGCCTCGGTCAATTTTGCCACGGAAAAAGCAACCGTTGAGTATGATTCGTCCGTCCTTGGGCCTGAAAGCATTGCTGATAAGGTCAAAGAGCTGGGCTATGAAGTCGTGGGCATGGAGAAGTCAGGGAGTGGAGTAGAGGCCGCCCGGAAAAGGGAACTCAAAGAACTGAAAACCAGGTTCAGTGTTGGCGTGATTTTAAGCGTTATTATTTTCGCCGGCTCGATGCAGCATTGGTTTCCGTATCTTCGCTCGGTTCACAGGCAGACCATGCTTTTTTCCCTTTTTGTGCTTACGACTCCAGTCGTGTTCTGGGTAGGGAGCCGGTTCTATGTCGGGGCCGTCAAGGCTGCCAAGCAAAAGACTACGGATATGAATACCCTGGTGGCTGTAGGGGCCTTTTCGGCTTATCTCTACTCAGCCCTGGTTACCTTTATGCCGCAATTTTTTGCGAGTGCGGGTATTATAGCCCCACACGTGTACTTTGACGGCGCAGCCATGATCATAACCCTTGTTCTCCTGGGACGTCTGCTCGAAACCGGGGCAAAAGGAAAGACCTCAATGGCCATCAAAAGGCTTATGGGGCTCAAGCCGAAAACTGCGCGGGTCATAAAGGATGGCAAGGAAACCGACATTCCTATAAAGGCCGTAATAAAAGGAGACGTGATCCTGGTTCGGCCCGGTGAAAAGATTCCCACTGATGGTCTGGTTGTTTCAGGGTCATCTTCAATCGACGAATCCATGCTCACCGGAGAAAGTATTCCTGTGGCCAAGAAGGCGGGAGGCGAGGTATTTGCGGCCACCTTGAACAAGACCGGTAGTTTTACCTTCAGGGCAACCAAAATAGGGGCAGAGACGGCCCTTGCCCAGATCATCCGGCTGGTCGAAGAGGCTCAGGGGTCCAAGGCCCCGATCCAGCGCGTGGCAGATAAGGTGGCATCAATATTTGTGCCCGTGGTCTTTTGCATAGCAACGTTTACTTTTATAGTTTGGTATTTTTTCGTACCCGAGCCGATATTCAGCCGCGCCTTGCTTAATTTTGTATCGGTCCTGATTATTGCGTGTCCATGCGCCATGGGCCTGGCAACACCCACCGCAGTGATGGTCGGCACCGGATTGGGGGCTGAAAACGGCATATTGATCAAAGGTGGGGAAAGTCTGGAAAGGGCCTGCAAACTGGGCACCGTGGTTTTTGATAAGACCGGCACGTTGACAAAAGGAGAGCCGGAAGTCACGGATGTATTGATCTCAAAAGGCACAGAGCAAGAAAAGGTTCTAAGGGTTGCTGTTTCCATTGAAGCGGTTTCAGAACATCCCCTGGCCCAGGCGATAGTGCAGAAAGCCCGTAAGGAAGCGGTGCCCCCCGGTGAAGTGACTGACTTTGAAGCGCTGTCAGGCCTTGGAGCAAGGGCGATCCTGGATGGCAAGACATGTTTTTTGGGCAATCTGCGGCTCATGGAAGAAGAGGGCATCAAGTCAAATGGCCTGGATGAGAAGGCGGAAAGGCTCGCGAGTCAGGGTAAGACGTGCGTCTTTGTCGCCGAAGAAGGCCGGGTCATAGGTCTTCTTGCTCTTTTGGATGTACCCAGGGCATCTGCCGCCAAAGCAGTTGATGACTTAAAGGCCATGGGATTGCAGGTGGCCATGATTACCGGAGACAACAAAAAGACAGCCCGTGGCGTGGGCAATGCCCTTGGAATCGACCAGATTCTGGCCGAAGTGCTTCCGGGTGATAAGGCTGAAGAGATAAAGCGGCTGCAGGCGAGGGGGCAGATAGTTGCCATGGTGGGAGACGGGATTAACGATGCGCCGGCCCTGACAACTGCCGACATCGGGATTGCGGTCGGCGCGGGGACGGATGTGGCCATGGAAGCGAGCGACATCACCCTGATCAGAGATGATTTGCGATCCGTTCCCGCGGCCATCAGGCTTTCGTCCCAGACAATGCGAATAATCAAACAAAACCTTTTCTGGGCATTCTTTTACAACAGCATGGGGATTCCGATTGCAGCCGGGGTATTATATCCCTTCTTCGGGATCCTCTTGAACCCTGTCTTTGCAGCAGCAGCCATGGCTATGAGTTCGGTCTCCGTTGTAAGCAATTCGCTCCGTCTGCGGGGATTTAGGCTGTGAGTAAAAATATTTGACAGGATAACAGGATAGACATGATATAAATCCAGTTAATAAAAATCGCTTATCACAACCTCAAGCAGGTAATAAGGAGGGACAAGAATGAGTAAAACCACAGAGAACATTAAGGCGGCGTTTGCCGGTGAATCTCAAGCAAGGAACAAGTACACATACTTTGCGGAGGTTGCGAGAGAAGAAGGCTATCACTACATTGCAAAATTATTTGAAGAAACTGCTGAAAATGAAAAGCAGCATGCAAAAGATCACTTGAGACTTTTAAACGGGATCGGAGATACGGTCGCAAATCTGAAACAAGCAATTGGCGGAGAGGATTACGAAACACTCGAGATGTATCCAGGATTTGCCAAAGAGGCTGAAGAAGAAGGGAATAGAGAGGCTGCCATACTATTCACACAGATCGGCAAGATAGAAGAACATCACAGAGACAGGTACAAAAAACTCCTGGAAATGGTTGAGTCCGGGAAAGTGCTTGAAAGAGATAAGCCGATAAAATGGAAATGCAGCATATGCGGCTATACGGTCGAGGGGACTGAACCACCACCGAGATGCCCGGGCTGCAAGCATCCCAGGGAATATTACGAGCCGGCAAACATGGATTTATAGGTAATCGTTCACATGCACCCCATCTGAACGCGATCAGTCTGGCTCACATAGGTTTACTATAGTTCGCCAGCCTGCTAGCGCACATATGGGGCACCTGTGAACGATTACATACGGAGGAGTCTGCTAAAATAGTGGCCCCCCTCTGAACGGTTGGATTTATAGAGAGGTCGGGATGAAGGAAGCCGGAAAACCTCCAGTTACTACTGTTTCCGATGTAATGGTTGAAACGATGGTGAACTGGGGCATTAAAAATGTATTCGGTATGGTCGGGCACTCTAATCTTGGCCTGGCAGACGCTATTCGGCGACGTTGCGAAGCAGGTGATTTGACTTTCATTGGAATCCGACACGAAGGAGCGGCATCTTTCGCAGCCTCGGCCTATGGTAAACTTACCGGGCGTCCGGCCGCATGTATGTCCATCGCCGGTCCGGGAGCAACCAATCTACTCACAGGCCTCTGGGATGCCAGGTTGGACCGGGTTCCCATTCTCGCCCTTACAGGACAGGTGGACCTGCAATTTCTCGGACCGGGGACCTTTCAGGAAGTAGACCTTGCGGCCGCCTTTGAAGCCGTTGCCTGCTGGAGCCAAACGGTTCTCCAAACCAGCAACCACTCCGAACTCATGAGTCTTGCCCTCAAGAATGCAATTCAGAGAAGAGATGTAGCGCATCTGATATTTCCAAACAAAGTGCAGGAGGCCCCGGTTCAGGAAGGTACACGTGCTTTCGGCCCTGAGGGGAGGCTGACGCCGGTTGAAATCAGTCCACCGCCGGCATCCGTTGAAAAAGCTGTGCAGATGATCCGTAGGGCGGAACGGCCGGTCATTATAGTGGGTCATGGCGCCCGTCTGCGCATGAAGCCTGTTACCGAGTTTGCTGAACACTTCAACATTCCTGTCATAACCACCTTTAAAGGCAAGGGTCTGATTCCCGACAATCATCCGCTTGGTTGCGGTGTATTGGGGGTGAGCGGGACTCCTGTGGCGAGATGGTTTATGAACAAGTCAGACCTGTTGATTGTTTTTGGCGCTTCCTTTTCACAGCATACAGGGATCAGAAAGGATCGTCCTACAATTCAGGTCGATCTCGATCCGATGATTATCGGAAAATTCCACCCTGTTACAACGCCTGTGTGGGGAGAAATAGGCACCTCTGTGGATCTGTTTATGAGCAAACTGGCCGATGAGAAACCAAAGCTTGATCCAAGGGATGAACTGGCATCACACTGGCAAAAATGGCGGGCGGAAAAGAGAAAACGCGAGACTGTTGATCACGGCAAGGGAGTAAATTCTGCTTCGGTTTTTGCCGCGATGAATCGCCATCTACCTGAAAATGCGGTTATTGCGGTTGATGTAGGAGACAACACTTATTCCTTTGGGAGGTACTTTGAGTGTTGCTCCCAGTCTATATTAATGTCGGGTTATCTGGGATCTATCGGGTATGGTTATCCAGCAGCCATCGGAGCCTGGGCCGCCGCACGGGACCGGCCTGTTTTTGCAGTTACAGGTGACGGGGGATTTGCGCAATATATGGGAGAAATGACAACTGCCGTAAAGTATGGTATTCCAGTAAAGCACGTCCTTTTTAACAACTCGGAATTAGGCAAGATCAGCAGGGAACAGCGAGCTGAAGGGAAGCCGGTCTGGTCTACGTCTCTGCATAATCCGGATTTTTCAAAATATGCTGAAAACTGTGGCGCTCTCGGCATCCGGGTCCGAGATCGTTCGAAACTTGACGAAGGCCTTAAACAGATTATTAACCACGATGGCCCGGCTATGCTGGAGATTATGACAGACGGAAAGTTAATCTAGTAAATATTCGGCAGCACTCCACAGGGAGGCGCTGCCAAACATTTACAATCTGGTGGTTCCAGCTATTTTTCGGCATCAAGCCGAATAGTTACTTAATCTAAGCGCTTATTGTTGGAATAATAACCAGTTAACCCTTAACGAGTCTGTACGGCAAGAGGATTCTTGGAGAGAGGAAAATGGCTGTTTATAAATGTCTGGTCTGTGACACGATTTACGACGAGGAAAAAGAGGGTCTGAAATGGGATGATCTTCCTGAGGATTGGGTCTGTCCTGTGTGCGGATCCGGCAAATCCTACAATAAGTTGGTTCAAGATACAGCTGATAAATCAGATACGTCAGACACGCCCGGCTATCATGATGAGCCGTCAAGAACATCCGAACTGGAAGCCCGCATGGTAGATATCCACAAGATATCAGAAACAGGCGTTTCCATCATCGAGCCCATGAGGACAGAGAGACCAACGTTTTCATGGGATGAGATACTTATCAAAGGGGCTCAACTTGCAAAAATACCGTTAAATCATTATGAGGCGGTTAACACAAAGACGATAATAGGGCCTAAGGCGAAAAAGCCGCTTGTTATTGACACGCCTATCTATATCACACACATGTCGTTTGGCGCCCTTTCAAAAGAGGCCAAACTCTCACTGGCAAAAGGGAGCGGAACAGTAAAAACCGCAATGTGCTCCGGCGAAGGAGGAATCTTACCGGAATCCATGCAAAGTGCGTACAAGTATATTTTTGAATATGTGCCAAACAGGTACAGCTTTACCAAAGACATTCTCAAAAAGGTGGACGCCGTTGAAATCAAGATTGGGCAATCGGCAAAACCGGGCATGGGAGGGCATTTGCCCGCGGAAAAAGTCACAGAGGAGATAGCGAAAATCAGAGGGGTCGGCAAAGGTTCCGACATTATAAGCCCTTCTCATTTCGAAGATATCAAGAACAGAGATGATCTAAAGAAAAAAGTTGAATGGTTGAGGAAGAGTTCTGACGGCAGGCCGATAGGGATTAAATTTGCCGCGGGGAACGTGGAAGCGGATCTGGAGGTGGCATTGTACGCGGAACCGGACTTTATTACGATCGACGGGAGGCCCGGTGGAACAGGTGCGGCGCCCAAATTCATCAAGACTGCGACGTCCGTTCCCTCGATTTTCGCATTGTATAGGGCGGTAAAGTTCCTTAAGGAGAAGGGAGCTACGGATGTTTCTCTCGTTATCACAGGTGGACTGAGGATATCTTCGGATTTTGCAAAGGCCCTTGCATTAGGAGCTGATGCAGTTGCGATTGGGACCTCCGCTTTAATGGCGTGCGGGTGTCAACAGTACAGGATATGCAACACCGGAAGATGTCCTGTGGGAATTACGAGTCAGGATCCCGAATTGAGGCAAATGGTTAACATCGATGAGTCGGCTGAGAGGCTGGCAAATTTTTTGCGCGTCTCTACTGAAGAACTCAAAGATTTTGCCAGGTTGACCGGCAATAATAATGTTCACAGGCTTTCGATCGATGATCTGTGCACGACAAATTCGGAGATATCCAACTACACAGAGATTGAACATGTTTGAAAAAACGGACAGAGAGGAGGTTTAGCACATGGACAAGTATGTATGTAATGTTTGCGGCTATGTTTATGATCCGGCGGAAGGAGATACTGACAATGGGGTGGAGCCTGGAACCAAATTTGAGGACCTGCCGGATGATTGGGTATGTCCTGTCTGCGGCGCGGAAAAAGACGAATTCGCAAAAGAGGAATAAAGGAAGATTGATGAAGATTCCGGTAATTGATCTGGGTGAATGTATTGACTGTGAGGCGTGTCTTGAAATGTGCCCCACTGTTTTCAGGAGAAACGAGGCGGGCTACATAGAAACAATTGAACTTGGGGAATATCCGAAGCAAGAGTTGGAGGAGATCATTATGAATTGCCCTGGCCAGTGTATTACGTGGGAAGAAGTTTAAGAAAAGGAGGCGCTCAAATGGAAGAGATGGAAATTGCTTGCGGCAAACCGACCGGCGCAGTGGTTGGCGGAACGGAAGAAGATACCATTAAAAATGAGGAAGGAAAAACAAAGGAGGCAGTGATGACTATAGCTAAAATCGGAACCAAGGCCCCGGATTTTCAAGCCCCGGCCTTTTATAAAGGAAAATTTCAACAGATCAAGCTTTCAGACTATGCCGGCAAATGGGTAGTGCTCTGTTTCTACCCCGGCGATTTCACGTTTGTCTGACCTACCGAGTTGGCTGCAGTTGCCGCCAAATATGAAGACCTCCAAGAATTGGGTGTAGAGGTGCTGTCGGTCAGTGTGGACAGCCAGTTTGTGCATAAAATCTGGCAGGAAGAAGAGCTTTCCAAGATGGTAAAAGGCGGGGTGCCCTTTCCTATGATATCCGATGCCGCGGGGAAAATCGGTTCGGTCTATGGGGTCTATGATGAGACCGCCGGAGTGAATACCCGTGGCCGCTTTATTATCGACCCTGACGGGGTCATTGAGGCCATGGAGATATTGACACCCCCGGTGGGCCGCAATGTAAGCGAATTAATACGACAAATACAGGCATTTCAGCTTGTCAGGAAGAGCAAGGGGACAGAGGCTACTCCGTCGGGTTGGACACCCGGCAAACCGACGCTGAAACCAGGGCCTGACCTGGCAGGCAAGGTCTGGAAGGTGTGGAAGCCTGATATGGCGTTTTAGTACCTTAGGGCCTGTTTGAAAACTCTTTTAAGCAGTCAAAGCCCCCAACGTTTTCAAAGGTGCGCTTTTAAGTCCCCCTTTTGCAAAGGGGGACTTAGGGGGATTTCAACAAGTTAGATAAAATCCCCCTAGCCCTGCCCTTTACCCACAAATATTTACATATCGTGGCTACCAACCTAAGGCGGGACAGCCTGTAAATTCAACAAGTTAGCAACTCCTCAAATTTTGCTTGATTTTGGAATTGCCATAGAGCCAAAATGGCGGAAAGTGTCCCGCTTTAAGTTGGTAGCCCATATCGTATAATCAACAGGTTACAAGAATGAATAACAATCACATCGACTTGTTTTTGAATTTTTAGATGCTGCAAAAATAACGACTTACGCATTTACAATCTGCGTATAAAAAGTGGGTAAAGGGCAGCCCTAGCCCCCCTTTTGCAAAAGGGGGTGGGATGAGTCTTTAATGATTTCATATGGTTATGTGAACTTTGGACTTTTAAATTTGGAGGCTTTGACCTCACGAAAAGGAATTTTCAAACAGGCTCTTAGAAAATATTTTCTAAGGTATTTATAAAACCTGTGCTGGAGCATTTTTCGTTCAGACACTGGTTGAGGGAAAAAAGTATGGATGCCAAAAAATATACAGGCCGGGCCGTTAAACAGATGGTACTGGAACTTCTCGAATCAGATAATTTTAACCAAGAAATAAATGAACTGCTCCGGTTGCCGGGCCGCCGGGTGATCAATCCGCTTTTTTCTTTTCTGTGTCATTTGGATCCAAAAATAAAATGGCGGGCGGTCACGGCTATGGGCGTAGTTGTTTCAAGTCTTGCCCAAAAAGATATGGAGTCGGCGCGTATCATAATGCGCAGGTTCATGTGGAGCCTGAATGATGAGTCCGGCGGCATCGGCTGGGGCGCACCCGAGGCAATGGCCGAAATCATGGCCTGTCATCAAGGGCTTGCAGAGGAGTATGCCCATGTTCTGGTCTCTTATATCTGGGAGGAAAAGGGAAATTTTCTGGAATATGAAATATTGCAGAGGGGTGCTGTCTGGGGCGTAGGAAGGCTGGCCGAAAGCCGGCCGCATCTCCTGCCATCAGAAAATATTTGCCGCTACCTTTTGCCCTACCTTGAATCAAAAGACTCAACGGTCCGGGCGCTTGCTGTGCGGGCAATCGGATTGCTCGGGGCCGAGCCGCATCGGACGCAGCTTGAACCCCTTTTGAGCGATGATTCCGAAATCGAGACATATTTGAATAGCAAACTGGTTGTACAACGTGTGAGCGATTTGGCCGGGGAGGCACTTGCTTCTCATTAAGGCACTAAAAGAAAAAGAAGATTGCCAATATAACTTCGAAGGTAGTATTATGATTTATGGAAAATCGATATAAAGATCAACCGAATCAACCGAACAGGATAGAATTTATGAAAACTGATTACCTGGCCGTACTGGAAATGCTTTCACTCATATATGAAGATATGGATATTGATGCAATTGAGAAAAAATTTGTCGAATTAGTTGGGGATATTTTTTCAATCGATCGGGTCGCCCTTTTTTTTGTCAAGCATAAACAGGGTGTCCTGCAGGGAAAGTTATGCAAAGGGTTTGAACCGGGCACAATCAATACCCTGGAAATACCGGTGAGGGAAGAATTTATTCTTACCAGACCGCTGGTAACGGGATTTCCTATCTGGAATGAGTCTGCCGGAGATGATCCATATGTCAGGCAACTGGGTTTAAAAAATTTTGCGGTTATCCCCATAACGAATCAGAAGCGTATTCAGTGCTGGGATGTAAAAAACTGCAAAATAACGGATTGCCCGGCTAATACCGAAAAATTGTTGCGTTGCTGGCTGGTGCCGGGGATTAAATGCTTTGACGGCAAGGAAAGGTCGGTTGAAGAACATCAGGAGATGTGTAAGAAATGTCGTGTTTTTACAAAAAGTATGGTCGACTCGGTCGAAGGAGTTCTGCTGATTGACTACCAAAATGGTGATGGACGATTCACAGACGATCAGGTTACCGTGCTTGCCGTTATCGCCTATGCCGTGGGCGTGGCTATAAACAACTCCAAAATTCACAGCAGAACAGTTGACGCATCGATAAGAGATGAATTGACCGGATTACACAACAGGCGCTATTTTAACGAGCGTCTGGTTGATGAACTGGAACGTTCCAGGCGTTATAATGCTTCAATAAGCATGATACTGGTCGATATCGATCATTTCAAAACCATAAACGACAACTACGGTCACCCAATCGGGGATGCTGTTGTCACATGGCTGGGCAAAACTTTACGGAGCGAATTGAGGCAGAGTGACGTTGTGGCCAGATACGGGGGCGATGAGTTTGCTATTCTGCTTTTAAACTCCGATAAACAGTTAGCCTATAATCTTGCCGATGACATAAGAAAACATGTTGAAGAGATGTCATTTAAGTCCAGCCATGGCCTTAAATTAACCTGCAGCTTCGGGGTCGCCACTATAGGTGAAGACGCCAATTCCTTTGAAGGCCTTATTTCCAAAACGGACAAGGCGTTGTATTATGCCAAGGCCCAAGGACGTAATAAGGTCTGTACACCTTGACCTTATTTAGTTCCTTAGAAAATATTTTCGTGAAGGTACTTATACCAAGGGGGTACTGAAA
>JAYEGR010000045.1:23504-28756 GCA_034659175.1 Thermodesulfobacteriota bacterium
AGGGGGTACTGAAAATAGTCCAGGACCTTTAAAAATTCCAGTTTATCTGGGTTAGGCGCTCAGGTTTGACAGAATTAACTCGGCCTGTGGGTATCCTGGACACTTGTCAAGGGCCCTCTGCAGCATATCACGTCCCTCATTGATCCTTCCCATGGAAATATAGACCTGCCCAAGGCCGCAATAGAAATCAGGGTAGGTCAAATTTTTCTCAAGCAGATATTGTCCCTGTTTCATGGCTTCATCAAATTTCCCCTGGTCCTTCAGCGTGTTGAACAGATTAAAACCGGCTTCAATATAATCCGGATTAATTTTCAATGCCTTTTTAAAGGAAATTTCGGCTTTTCCGTTATTTTTCATTTTCCAGTAAAGCATTCCAAGATTATTGTGGAAATCCGGATAGTCAGGGTGTTGAACGATGTAATTTTTAAGAAAGGGAATGAGCATCTCATAGAGAGATATGTCGTCTTGTGGAAATTTTTTAATCATTGAAATAAGTTCTGAAAAATCCGGATTGATTTCAATGTGTTTGCTGAACTCACGCACTGTTTGAGTAATAATACTTTCGCCATTGGAAATCCAATCAAGGAGTTCTACTGGTTGGGAAGAGACCGGGGCCTCCGGAGAATCACGATTTTGCTTAAGTAATGTGATAATCATTTCCAAGTTGTTATTTTCAGGATCAAGCGCTTGGGCTTCCTTAAGCTCCCCCAGACCTTTATTGAATTTTTGCATGCGGCACAGAATGATCCCAAGTTTCACTTTCGCTTCTCTGAAAGAGGGGTTAATTTTCAGAGCTTTTTTAAAATATTCAATAGCTTTTGAAAATTCATCATGACTTGCATGAATGACTCCCAGATAATGGGGTATGTCAGCATACCGAGAAAATTTTTCCTCTATCAGCAAGAGATGTGAAACAGCATTGTCAAAGTCTCCCAGAAAGGCATGTGTGATTCCAAGTTTTATCCGAGCCTGGACATAGTCAGGATTGATATCCAGCGCTTTTTGGAATTCCGCAAGGCCTTCAACGGCCTTGCCCTGGCCCAGGCAAGCAAGCCCGAGATTGTAATGCATGTCAGGGAAGTTTGGCTTGACCCGTAGAATTTCATTGTAGACCGATACAGCCTTGTCCCACATCTTCAGGTTATGGAATGCGATCCCCAGTTTTGCCTTAACCGCCAGACAACCTTGATCTCCGGCGAGAATTTTATTAAATGCATTCACGGCCTTTTTGAATTCACCAATATTGTTGTAGCACATTCCCAGATACTGGTGGAGTTCCATATAATCCGGATCAAATTCAATTGCTTTTTCAAATTCTATAGATGCTGCTGAAAAATTTCCTAAGGTGAAAAGCAAGATCCCCAGATTGCGATGAGCCTGACCACAATAGAAATGGGCAAGGTTCCAGTGAAGGCTCGCAGGCGATGCCTTTTCTGTCAGAATCTCCTCAAATTTTTCAATAGACTGACTGAACATATGGCGGTTGTAAAACTCCATAGCCGCCTCATATGTTTCATTTTTACCAAGAGTAAAAATGCGTTTGAGAAAACCCATTATTTTGCCCCTTTTCTTAATAATACGGCAGGTATGGTCCGCAGAAGGATTTTCAAATCAAGAGTTAAAGACCAGTTGTCAATATATTGAAGGTCAAGCTTCATCCACTCATCAAATCCGATTTCGTTCCTTCCACTGACCTGCCAGAAGCATGTGATGCCTGGTTGGACGCTGAAACGGCGGTGGTGCCGGGACTGGACAATGCCTTTATAATCTCTTACAGGAAGCGGCCTGGGCCCCACAAGGCTCATTTCTCCTTTTAAGATATTAAAAATCTGGGGGAATTCGTCAAGACTGGTTTCCCTGATGAATTTTCCCAACCGAGTGATTCTCGGGTCGTTTTCAATCTTGAACGCCGGTCCGTCCATTATATTTTTTGATTCCAATGAGTCTTGCATCTTTTCTGCATCAACAACCATTGATCGAAATTTGTACATTAAAAATCTTCTGCCGTTTTCCCCGATCCGTTCCTGGCTGAAAATTGCAGGGCCGGGCGAGTCCATTTTTATTAACAAGGCAATGATAAGTCCCAGTGGGGACAGAAGCAGGGTCAAGGATAAGGATGCGATAAAGTCGAATATACGTTTAATAAACAATTTTTGTGGATTTCTGTGTACGGATTTAAAGTGTAAAAAGGAAATCCCGTTTAATTTATCTGTTGCAATTTCAGAGATTTTTTCAACTATAGACGAACTGTTCAGTATGAACTCGATCCCCAGCGACTTACACTGAAAGGCCAGGTTTTTTAACAGGAGAATGTCATTCATTTCCCCGGCAAAAATAAGACCGTCCACTACGTGGTTTTTAGCTATGGTCTGGAAATCTTCTATTTCGCCAAGGATATTAATATTTTCAGAATTTTTTTCTGAAAAGCTTCCAGGGATCGTTAAAAATCCAATTAATCTGATTCCCCATTCAGGGTAAGCGCTGAAGAGATCTGCAATTTGAAGGCTTCTGCCGTCCGTTCCGGCAATGAGGATATACTTGATAAAATGGCCTCTTTTCTGGGCAACCCTGATGAAAACGGTCATTAATATCCTGTTAAGTATTAGAAGCGCCCATGACATTAAAAGAAACAGTACGAGAAAGGGCAGGTCGGTCTTGATGTTTGAGAAAAAAAATGTATAGGTTGAAAGGATTGCGCCGGTTAAAAGAAAGGCCTTGGTTGTGAGGAGAAAAATAAAACGTTTTTTTTGAATTCTCAGTGGCTTATAGCCATCATTTGTACGGAGGTTGATGATCCAGAAAAGCACAATGGCGGGAAACAGGCTTAAATATCCGTCCCGATAAAGGGGGGGAACAGGAGAGATAACAATCGAGTCGGAACTGCTGAAGACGCCCCATATTGGAGTAATTGGAAAGGACTGCTGTGCGCAGAGTCCGTAAGAGATAAGAAGAGCGCAAAGATCCAGCAAAAGCAAAAAGAGTGAAAGGTATTTTTCCCGCTCTGTAATCATTAATCCATCATCTGCTTAAAAAGCGATTCATACTGATAAGTGACCCATTCCCATGAGTAGTGTGTTTTTATCCGGGAGAACGCCTTTTGGCGGTACAATTCCACGGTCTCACGATTCCGGCTCAATTCTTTTATTTGTTCTGTTAATGAATCCACTTCACGGCGCCTATCAAAGGAAAGTCCGGCATCCCCTATAACGTTGATATTGGCAGGGGTATTTTTAACCACAACACAGTTGCCAAAGCCCATCTGATCAAGAAGAACCGGCCGCGTACCGTCTATGCCGGCAGGCAGAACAAAAAAACGGCAATGGCAACTGATCTCGCGATACGCATCTCCAAAGAGATATCCCGTCATTATGATTCCGTCATTGCACAGGCTTTTCAAATCTTTTTTGTATGTGTCCACATAAGGGGCATCGCCTACTATTACAAGTTTCAGGTCAGTCTTGGAATTTTTGAATGCCTCTATAAGGAGATGAGCGCCATTTTCAGGAGTAAGTCTGCTTACAAACAGGATATATCCGTCCGGTTCCAGACCGAATTTGTCAAGAATCGCCCTGTTGCCGGTTTCCTTTTCACGGGGCCATGGATTGCTTCCATAGGGGATGTAAATCGTTTCGCGTCCGAATTTTTTTAAATAACGTTTCGAAATTACCGGAGAGTCGGCAATGATAACGTCGGCAAACCGGCTTGCAAATGATTCACTCCATCGAATGTAGGTTTTGGCAAATCCCGTCCATTTTTCTCTGTCTGCATCCGCTCCGTCCACATTCAGAATCACCTTTTTCTTAAATATTTTTGTGAGCAGGCAGATCGGGCTGTTCCCCACAATACAGATATAGTAGATGTCATAGCCGCCAAATAAGGCATGAAGAAAAGATAACAGTGTATGGCTTAATGTGTCTAAATGTTTGGTGCGTATGGAAGGAAGACGCACCAGCCTAACGCCATTGAAATATTTTTCCCGATACGTGATGTGGTGGGAACGATTATATACTGTTACCTCGTGTCCGTGTTTAACCAGGCGAACCGCAAGCTGTTCATAAAAGGTCTCAAAACCGCTGTATGATGCAGGAATGCCGCGAGATCCAAGAAGAGCGATTTTCATTGGAATTCACATCCCTATTGGTTACTTCATCAGCTTTTTTTCATCATGAATTTTACACCTTTTATGTAGTATCCTGGTTTTTTTAAAAAAATTCAACAGCTTTGTGTTGTGAGATCGTCTGTATATGAAATTTTGGCCCCCCCCGGCCTTCAGGGTATATCGGCTGAGCAGTGTAATACCTGAATACAATATGGAAAAAATTTCCGGAAATCAAGACAGAATTTCCGGAAATCAGGAAAAAATATTGAATGTATTCGTAATCTCGAATCTACTTTTTGGTAACTATATGATTTGTAAGGAAAAATTTTTTCTTTCATTGGAACATAAAATGCATTTGTTGTATTTGTAATTATGATTAAAAATTTTCGTGATAGTGGAATATTATTGAGCATCATTTTTTGAAAATTTCTGGATACCATTTGAAATTACGTAATTTCTATAATACCATTTAAACAGGTATAAAAAATTTACGGGGGGGGTATTCCAATGAAAAAGAGTATTTTTATGATGGCAGCAGGTGTATTATTTTTGTTTGCCGGGAATGTTTCCGCTACCATTATCCCTGATAATCTGGCAATCGATTTCAGAGATACAGAATGGTATTCAAGTGAGGGTAACACCGGCGTTTATTCCATTACTGTGAATAATATTACAGCCACTGCAACAGTTGGTGGCGAGTTGACACATTATTTCGATGATGGTTTTGGTGTTTCAGGCGGTGAGGCGGATGAGATTGATAAAAAAGAACAGCTTAATGTGATTATTGATGGAGGCATGAAACTGACAGGGGTGTGGATAACGGATTTATTTGACTGGAATGTACAATATCCAGGTGAGAATTTTGGGAAGGATGAATATGGTCATCTCTTATTGAATAATACTACCACTATTGATTTTGGTGCATATGATAACGGACAATATCTAGGTAAGTCAAATGGTGAACTCTGGGTCAGCTTTGGTGGTCCATTGTCTGTCTTTTCGGTTGATTTTTTTTCCGGCGGATCTTTGGAGACTACGCCGGACTCCAGAAATGAGTATTCCGTCGCCGGTTTTACGGGCGAACCTGTCCCTGAACCAGCCACCATGCTTCTGTTAGGTACCGGATTGGCAGGACTTGCAGGTTTAAAACGCA